>NZ_BAAHCA010000015.1:0-25063 GCF_054776295.1 Streptomyces sparsus | reverse complement strand
GCCGGCCTGGAGCTGCCGCCGGTCACCCGGTCGCCGCTGAGCCGGTAGCCGCCCGCGGACAGCTCACCGGCGCGCTGCAACTGCCGGGCGAGCGCCGCCGCGTCGGGCGCGTCGTAGTACGAACCGTGCCCGGCCTCGGCGATGCACTCCAGCTCCTTGCGGGCCGCGCCGCCGACCTGGAAGCCGACCGTGTCGATGCGCAGGTCCACCCCGTCCTCGGTGATCTCCGCGGCGACCTCGCAGGGGTCGACGTCGGCGCAGTTGGTCTCGCCGTCGGATACCAGCAGGATCGTGCGGCGGGCGACACCGCCGCCGGACGCCTCGGGCAGGTCCGCGGCGGCCTTGCGCAGCGCCAGTCCGGTGGGTGTGTCGCCCTTGGGGCGCACCTCCGCGACGGCACGCTTCAGCCCGTCCCGGTCCAACGCGGCGACAGGGCGCGCCAGCCGGGTGTCGGTGCAACCACTCGAACGCTGCGATCCGTAGAGCCGCAGGCCGGTCGGATAACCGTCGGGCAGCGCGTCCACCACCGCACCAACCGCCTTGCGGGCAGAGGCGATCCGTGTGCCGCCCGAGCCGTCGTCCTCGGCCATGGAGCCGGACGAGTCCAGCACCATCAGCAGGCTCCCGTTGCCATCAGCAACGGCGTCGGGGGCGCTCCGGGCCGCCGCCGCGGGCCCGCCCAGGGCCACTTGGACCCCCAACGCCGTCGCGACGAGAAGCACCACTCCTCGAACACACCTGCCGGCCATGCGACCCCCCGTACCCGCGTCCTGCGAGACCCACCGTCGGTCAGCACCGTAAGAGTTTGCTGCTGCACACATCAAGGGCGGGGGCGTCACGGTACTGCAACACCGCCTCACGCCAGGCCTGTCCCCTCGCGGACGGCCCGCCCCCGCGGCAGGGCTGTCGGACGAGCGGGCCACCCAGCCGCCGGGCCACCGGATCGCCGGGGCCACCGGCCCCGGAACGCGCGCAGGCCCCGGCCGAAGCCGGGGCCTGCACGGTACGACCGGTCTGCGGGTCCTCAGACGCTGGGACCTGCGGGCACGGAGTCGGTGGCCTCCGTCCACAGGTCCTGCTCGGCACGGTCCGCCTGGATCTGGCGGTACACGAGGAGCCCGCCGACGGCGGCCAGCGCGACCAGGAGGAGCTTCTTCACGGCGTTACCTCGTCCTTCAACGACGGTGGACCTTCTGGCGGCCGATGATACCCAACCGACCGGCGCCGCAAGGTGACCGGAACGTCGGTGGTCCGGACCGGCACAGAGTTCCGTCCGACGGCCTCACCACCGCACCGGGCCCCGTCCGGCGGCTCAGTGCGGCGGCTCAGTGCGGGGCGCCCAGTGCGGCGGCTCAGTGCGGGGCGCCCAGTCGGATCACCCGTCCGGCCCCTCACCTCACGCGTCCCGCTCGCCCCATGCGTCCGGCCCGCCCCCGCGCCAGTCGATCAGCCCGGGGTCGTCCAGCGCGGCGTCGTCGAGGTCCAGCCCGGCCCGGCGCAGGAACTCCCGCAGGTCGTCGGGCCCGTGGGCGAGTCCCAGGACCTGTCCGTCGGGGGTCGTCACCCGTCGACCGCCATCGGCCGTCAGCGGGTGCACGACGATCGGTGCAGCCATGAGTACAGCCTGCGCGGAACCGGGTGATCGCGCACCCCGACGAGGCCCGGCCGGGCAGCGTTGAGGCGGACGCTGCCGTGACGTACGACGGCGACGTCTGCGGGCGGTGCTGCCGCCCCGGGCCACCCGACCCCGCAGTCGGGCGGTCACGGCGCCCCTCCGGCACCGCGCCCGGTGGCAACCCGCCGGGCTACACGCGCCGCTGCACGGCGGCGAGTGCATGCCCCCACGCGAAGCCGGCCGCATCCCCCTGTTTCGGCGGATGTGGCTCCCCGGGACCGAAAACCACCCTCACCCCCTGCTCTTGGAGGACTTCCACCGCCTGCCTGACCGCCGGTTGTGCGCCGAGAGCGGTGGACCAGAACGGCGCCGCGACTACCGGCACACCCATGTGCACCGCTTCCGCCGGGATGCCGAGCGCCACCGTGTCGGTGATGCCCGCAGCCCACCGGCAGGCGCTCGTCGTGGTCAGCGGCGCTACCAGCATGGCGTCCGCCTTCGGCAGGCCGCCCGACTCCCCGGGCAGGGTGTACCGGGAGCGGACCGGGCGCCCGGTCAGCTCCTCCAGATCGCCCAGCCGGCCGTTCCACCAGGTTGCGGCGGTGGGCGAGAGGATGAGGCAGGTGTCCCAGCCGGCGGCCTGTGCGGCGCGCACTCCGGCGTCGACGTACTGGGTGGGCCCGGCGGCCGTGGCGATCAGGTACAGGACGGGACGGGTCATGCCCGGAGTCCACACCGCTCGGCGAGCCCGGTCAATTCCGGCTGCGGGTGTCGCGGTGACGGGCCGGACAGTCCGGGGGCGGCGGATCCGCGAGAAGCCCGGGCACGGACAACACCCCCTGGTTGCAGGCGATCTGGAGGCGCTTCGCTGTCCTCCCCAATGACGCCGGGGGTACCGTCGTGAGTGTCCTAGGTCATGACGGGAGACACCGGTATGCCGAACCGCACTGACTTTTCCCAGCACACCGAAAGCAACGGCGAGCGCCTCGCCGCACTGCGCAAGCGCCGCCGCTGGACACAGGAACGACTCGCCCGTGAGACCGGCTACTCGCTGTCCGCGATCAAGGCCATGGAACAGGGCCGCCGCAGCGTGGACCGGGGATCGGTCATCCTCGCCTTCGCCCACGCACTCGACTGCCACCCGACCGAGATCACGGGCCAACCGTTCACGCCCTCCGATGCTGATGGCCAGGACGCGGCAGCCTCGATCGCAGCCGTTCGCCGCGCGTTGCTCCGGAACGGTCGCCCCACGAGGCCGTCCGACGCGGAAGTGGCCGCCGTAGACCTTGCCGAGTTGACCCGGCGAGTCGCCGACGCGAACGCCATGCGACAGAGTGCGGCGCTCGCCGGTACCGGGAGCGGACTACCGGCCCTGCTGCGGGATCTCCAAGTGGCCACCGAAGTCAGCTCCGGGAAGGGGCGGCTGATCGCCTACGGCCTTCTGGCCTCCGGCTACGAGTGCGCCATGCAGTATCTGCACAAGCTCGGGCACAGCTCGGACGCCACGCTGGCCACCGAGCGAGTGGTGTGGGCGGCGGAGCGCTCCGAGGACCCGCTTCGGCTGACCGCCGCGCGCTGGTACGAGGCTGGGGAGTTCCTGGCGATCGGGGAACATGACGACGCGGCCGACATCATCGACGGAGCTCTGTCCGCGCTCGGGCGACCTCAGCGTCCGGAGGCTCTCTCCCTCGTGGGGGCGTTCCATCTGAAAGCAGCGCTGAACGCGGCACGGGCCACGGATCGAGCGGCGGCGGAACTCCACCTCAGCCGGGCAAAGGAGACGGCGGACCAACTGGGAGAAGACCGCAACGACTTCCAGTTGCAGTTCGGGCCGACGAACACGGCGATCTGGTCTGTCTCGCTGCCGGTGGAGATGGGGCGCGGCCGGGAAGCGGTGCGTGCGGCGGAGCGCGTGTCACAGGGGCTGCCGCGAGAGTACGCGGCGGAACGGCGGTCGCACCACTGGATCGATGTGGGCCGTGGCCATTGGTACAACGGGCAGCGAGCGGAGGCTCTGTCGGCCTTTCTGACCGCGGAGCAGATCGCGCCGACGGCGACGCGGATGCATGCAGGCGTGCGGGAAACGGTGCGGACGATGATCCGGACGCAGCGCCGAAGCGAACTGGTGGAGCTCGGGATGCGAGTGGGAGCCGTGTAGGGGCTACTTTCTGTGTCCCTTTCGTAGCCCTGAGTCTCCTACTGTCGGTGACAAGAAGCCCACCGAACCGGGGAGCACTCATGCCCAGCCCACCCCTTGTCCCTCCACCCGCGCGCGCCCTGCGCAAGTGTGCGCGCTGCGGAAACCTCACCCGGTCTGGTCGGCCAACCGCCGACGGCTGGATGTGCGACCGCCCCGACTGCGCCGGCCGGGCGGTCGCCCAGTGACGCGCGGCGTCATCCGCTTCGAACGGTGGGCGGTGGCGCCCGACCGGGAGCCCGACGCGGAGGCGATCACCTACGCGATGGAGTGCGCCGTGTGCGGGGCACGGTCGCAGGCGCGGGTGGACGCAGGGGACGGGCAGCGGTGGACGCTCGCGCACGCCGGGCGGAACCCGTCCCACCACACCTACCGGGAGCACATCACCCGCCCGTACCGGGCCGTCATGACGGGGCTGTCACGGTGACCGGCCAGGCGCGGCGGGCGCGGCGGAGGCCACGGGACTCGGAACCGCTGGACGGGGACGCGGTGGCGATGGTCCGCCCCTACGTGCTGGTCCCGCCTCGGCCCCGACCGGTCGAGCCGCCGCCGCAGGCCGACGTCGAACCACCTCCGACGCACGCACGGGAGGTGGGGTGGTGAGGGGAACGGAGCCGTCCTGCGGCGCGGTGCGCCCGGCCGAGTTGCAGACGCCGCCGCTGGTCGCGTCACGGCTGCCGTGCGCGGAGCCGGCCGGGCACGATGCCGCGCACCGGGACGCGCTCGGCCACCGTTGGGTGGCTACCGCGGAACTGGTCCAGGCGCTCGCCGTGACGGTCACCGCCGAACAGGTGCGCCAGGCGCTGCGCGCGCCTCAGTCAGGCACCCGGTCAGGCACCCGGCCGGCCGTCCTGCCGGAGGGTGGTCGGCTGCTCGGCTGATGTCGGCCATGGATGCCAAAGACCCCCGGACGTGATCGTCCGGGGGTCTTTCGTGCTGGTGGGGCTAACAGGACTTGAACCTGTGGCCTCTTCCTTATCAGCCAAGCCGGGCCCACCTGGCTCCGGCAGCTACCGCTGTTCACACAAAGGCCTGGTGTCCGCCCACATCCGCACACGTCCAGACGTACACGTCCCGGTTGTCACTCAGTTGGTCACTCAGGCCGCGACTGAGCGTAGTTATTCCTGTTGGAAGTGTCCTTGCATGCTGTCTCGTGGTCGTGGCTGTCCGCCGCTGTTGCCGTCAGCGTTGGCGTACTAGGCACTGTCAGCGGCTCGCCCTACTGTTCGACTCATGGCAACTTTCGCAGGTTCTCACCAGCGAGCCCCTCCGTGCCCTAGCCTGGGGTCGATTCTGGCCTGAGCGGGCGACAGTGGGGGCATTTGCCTATGGCGGGCTTGGTTGACGCGGGGGGCTTCAGTGAGCCGCGCAAGCGGCGTATCGAAGCCGTCGACCCATCGACCTTCACGAACATGATGGAGCAGCTGCAAGAGGGCTACGTGACGAGCGTTGCCGCTACCGCTGGCTGCACGGTCGAACGCGTGAGCCGAGATCTGTGGTCTGCTGACGTGCAGTTTATCCGTCCGCCGCTGACGGCTCTTGAAGAAGAGGCGATGGTTTTCGCCCAACTCAAGAGCACTACGCTCGTTGAACCGGCCCCGTCTAGAGAGTTCTTCAGCTACCAGTTCTCGAAGCGCCAGTATTTCGATCACATGGTCAAGCCGCGAAAGAACCAGAAGGCCATTCTCATTGTTATGGCGCTACCGCCGCAACAACGGAGGTGGACGGAGGTCGGACATGAGGGTCTTATCACCAGAAAGTGTTGCTATTGGGCTTATCTGGAAGGCGTGTACGCCGCGCCCGGGGTTCAAAAGCCAACGGTTAAGATCCCAACCAAAAATACCTTTGATGCCGATGCTTTGACGCTGATTCTCGACAGGATCGATAGGGGTGAATCGCTTCATGAGTGAAGCCTCGGGCGTAACGATCCCCGCGCGTGTCGATCCTAGGCGCTTGATTGAGTTGCTCAAGGAAGCTGGCTGGGACTCAGTCGGAGGGCGCAGGGGAATTTACGGCAGACTCAAGCCCCCAAGTGGCCGTGCAAGCGTTCTGGGGGAGTCCAGCTTGATTATTCCGCTGGATGAGAGTGCTCCCGAGTACCAGGAGATGTTGCGCGCAGCGATGCTGCAACTCGCCCAGGATCGTGACCTATGGACGCGCTCCATCTATCCACGCCTTGCAGTCCATGCGTCTGATGAGTTTAAGTTCCGAAAGGAATCGAGCGCGCCGAGCGGCTTGATTCAATGGCGGCACGGCGAAGAGCTAATCGAGTCTGCTCGCCGGACGCTTTTGGCTGGAGCGAAGTCATACATCAGCCCCGGGCGCCATTTTGTGAACAGAAACGGTCGATTTGCTGGTCGATACCTCGATCAAGTTCTCATGGGTCAAACGGCGCCGGGAAGCTATGTCGTGACAGCATATGCACCCCCTAATGGTGCTGTATCGCTAACTGGAGGAGCCGGAACCACAAACAGCTTCCCTGAGGTCGGTGCTGCTCAGGTTCGCGCTGTTAGCAAGGCTGTGATCCAGGCGGTTGAAGCCACTGTAGAAGCGCTTGATCACTACAGGGCCAGTGGCTCGCTGGCTGGCTTTGAAGACGGCGTGTCTCGCGGGATCTCTTATGAGATGACTAGCGCGCTAATCGGGCTCGCTGCACATTCAGAGGGATCGGATATTACTGTCGAGTGGGATACCAGCGAACCGCTCGTTGAGCCTCTAGCCTCCCGTTTCGAATTCAGTGGAAGTGATGTGGGGGCCCTTGGGCAAGCGGCCATTCGCCTAGCAGAGGATCAAACGACTCAAACCGTTACTGTTGTCGGTCGAGTACATCTTTTGGCGAAGAAGAACTTCGACAGCCCTGGCGTTTTCGGAGTGGAGTCGCTGATGCCAGGGTCGCCGAAGAAAGTTCGAGTGAGGCTGGCAGACGATGAGGACTACCACGAGGCCATTAGGGCTCACGAGGAGAATCTAGCTCTTCAAGTGAGCGGAATTCTTGAGAAGGAAGGGAATCTTAGCTGGCTCTATAACGCTACAGTCATCCAGACGGTGGGTTCTATCGATGACTATACTGCTCGTCGCCTTCCTGACCGCGTAAGTGAGAATCAGATCGAGCTATTCTCGAGTGAAGGTGACCAGAACTCTAGCTGAAGAATCCTCCTGGTTTTTCCTTCCCGAGAGCTTGCAGACGATTTCGGTATTCTTGCGCGCTAGCTTCATTTTCATATCTTTCACGCAAAACAGCAGCCAACTCTCGGCTGGTCATGAGCAGAGAAGGAACGGATTGTCGATCCCCTTCTAGCGCACGGCTGCCATGGAGCAGGGCTTGTTCTAGGTCGCCATCCCGCGCAGCTGTCACTCCGAGAGTCACCCGGGCTTCAGCATTCCGCATCGGTGAGCGTTCCGTCCCGTCGAAGTCGGTCCCTTCGCGCAGAACTTGCTCGGCAAGGTTGCTGGCCAGCTTGTCTTCCCCCACCAGGCGGTAGCAGTCCATGGCGTAGAAGTCGAACTTTGCCGGGTCCACCACGAAGTGGTTGTCCAGGTTCTCCGGCTGGGGCATTCCTTCGAGTAGGCGCCGACCCCGGTCAAGGGCGACTTCGACTTGCCGGCGGTCGCCGATGCGGGCCCACGCTTTGGCTTCCTGGGCAGCGAGCTGTACAGCGACGCCATGGTTCGCCGCGCGTTCGGTCCCGGCCTGGGCGGCGGCGATGACGCCGCGATAGTCGCCGGTCGTCAGGGCGAACCATGCGCGCATCTCGTGGGCCCAACCGGCGATCTCACCGTGATCGGTCTCGTTGGCCAGCGAGAGGGCGGCTTGCCGTGTGGACTCCGCGCCGTGCCGGTTGCCCATGTCGTACTCGACGCAGCCGACCAGTAGCGCGAGCCAGCCCGAGAGCGCGAGAACTTCGCGGTGCTGGGCGAGGGTGAGGCTCTTGGTGTGGAGATCGACCACGCGCCGGAGCCACTGGCGACCTTCGACGAGGAGCTGTTCGCTCGGCATGAAGGGGTATTCGGACGCCAGGCGGTCGGCCGTGATGCGCAGGGCGTCCAGCGTGGCGGCGTCGACGTCGGACCGCTTCAGGCGGCTGACGATCTCAAAGGTTTCCATGCCGCTGGTCGACACGATTTCGGCGTTGCCGTCGCGCCGGCCGGGCGCGGGAAACAGGGCGTTGGTGACCGTGCCGAAGGTGGCAGCGATGATCGGCCGGTAGAAGTCCCCCGGCGTCGAACCTGCTTCCCAGCGCTTCCACTGCCGCACCAGGGATTCTTCACCGGGCAGCTCTGTCGGAGCGTGGGCCCGTAGGGCTCGTACGGCGTCGAGCTGGGACCAGTCCCGTGCCTGGCGTTCAGCCACGAGGCGGCGTGCCCATGTCGGCCTGTCGTCGGTCATGTGCCCTCCCTTGCCTACAGCGAGTCTGGTCCTCCCACAGGGGGGACGCGCAAGAGGACAACGGGGGGACATTCGGGGTGTCCCTGTCCCATCATCACTGACCCCCTTCCTGTCACTTATTGTCAGCGCTTCCCTACTCCACAGTGTTCCCCAGATCACGCACCGTCCGACGTGGCCCGTCCTTCCAGGGCGGCCACGCGCTGTGTCAATGCCTGAATCTGGGAGCGGATTTCCTTGATCTCTTCGGTTGTGTCCTGCTTAGGTCCCGGCGCTGCTGAGGCAGCGGTCACGAAGTATCCGCGGTTGCCCGCAGAAAAGATCAGCCCCTCGTTCACGAGGATGCTCAACCCGTCCCGCACCGTCTGGCCGGCAACGCCGAACACCCGGGCAAGCTCCCGGGTCGGCGGCAAGCGGCCGTCCCGGTACGTCCCCTCGGTGATGTCCCTCCTGAGGGCGTCAGCTACCTGCACCGGCTTCGGTCTGGGGTCGTTCGCGGCAAGGCTCATGCCCCGAGCGTATCGACCAGCGCGCCCTGATGCGCTCTGCCACAGGGGTTGCGAGCTAGTGCGCACTAGTGCAAGCTGATGCATGAGCGGTCGTCTCCCGGCCAAGGAACGCCGGCCGCTTCTCTCTGCCCTGCACGCCTGACAACAGGAGTGGCAATGCGCACCTTCGTAGCTGGTCAAGAGGCTTTGGACGCCTTCGAGTTCGCCGAGCTTGCTCTCGGCATTGATCGTGAACTGTTCCTCGGAGTCCCGGGGGAGACGCGCGCCGAGCGCGCCGCTCGGCTGGACGTCGCCCGAGAGGTACTGGCCGACCTTCGGCACCAGGCGGACGCCGACGAGGTGTCCGGCTGGGACGCGCTCTACGCCGAAGCGCTCGCCCGCACCGTTCCGCTGCTGCGGAGCGCGGCGAAGCGGCGCCCTGCCGGTCGGGGGGTGGCGGCATGAGCGCGCTTCTCTCTGCGGCTGCGGCCGTGGCGCCGGTGGCTGCCGGGTGGTCGGTGCACTCGGTCTGTCTGCGCCGTCGGCTTGAGCGTGCCCGCCATGACCCCCTGACTGGTCTGCCGACGCGGGCCGAGTTCGAGGGCCGCGCCGCTCGGCTGCTTGAGCAGCGGGCATGTGCGGTGGTCGTCGTCGACCTGGACGGCTTCAAGGCCGTGAACGACACCTTCGGTCACGCCGCCGGAGACGCCGCGCTTCGGGCTGCGGGCGAGCGGCTGGCCACCTGGAGCGACACCCTGCGCGGCTGCGCGGCCCGGTTGGGCGGGGACGAGTTCGCCGCCACCGTGCCCATGCCCGGCCATCTCCCCAACGCACTGCTCGCGCTGCACCGGGCCCTGTGCGCACCGGTCACCTTCGAGGGGCGCACGCTCCCGCTGGGTGCGTCGGTCGGCGCGTTGCCGGTGGCTGAGCTGCTGGTGACGGACCTCTCGGCGGCGTTGCGGCGCGCGGATGAGGCCATGTACGCGGCCAAGCAGAGCGGCGGCGGCACCTGTCTGGCTTCGGGAGCGGCGCCGCTCATGCCGACGGTCAACGGTCGTCGCGACGGCCGCAACGGCAGCAGCCCCGCCGGGGGTGAGCGGTCATGACCGTCAACCTCACCAAGCCCGTACCCGCACCCGCACCCGCGCCCGGCACGGTGGCGACCGGTGTGCCGGTGCTGTCCCGGCCGGAACGAGCGCTGCTGGTCGTGGTGGGCATGGCGGCGGTCGGCGTCGGGGCCCTGGGCCTGGCGTCGTCGTTCGACTCGGTGTCCGCCGCAGCCGCCCGGTGGGGCTTCGGCTCCCCGTGGATGCTGCCGGTCGGCATCGACATCGCCATCCCGGTGTTCACCGCTGCCAACCTGCTGCTCATCCGGATGAACATGCCGCTGGGCTGGGTGCGGTTCGTGCCCTGGGCCCTCACGGCAGTCACCTGCTGGCTGAACATCGCCGCTGGTCACTCGCTCTCGGCGAAGGTCGCGCACGCCGCGATGCCGCTGCTGTGGGTGGTGCTCTCTGAGATCGCAGCTCACGTCTACGCCTCACGCATCGGTGCCGTGACCGGCCGCCGCATGGAGAAGATCCGCCGTTCTCGGTGGCTGCTGGCTCCCCTGTCGACGTTCGCCCTGTGGCGCCGCATGACGCTGTGGGAGATCACCTCCTACAGCGACGCGTTGGCCCGCGAGCGGCAACGCCAGCTCGACCGAGCGGACCTGCGGCAGCAGCACGGCCGTCGCTGGCGCTCCAAGACTCCGCACCGCGCACGCGTGCTGCTCAAGCTCGGCGAACTCACGCCCACCAGCGCCCTGCTGGAGGAGCGGGGCCCGGAGCCGCAGCCCGACGCCAAGCCGGAGCCGCGTCCGGTCACCACGGCCAAGCCCCGGCCGCGACGGTCGACGAAGCCGACGCGCAAGGGGGTGCGCTCGACCGAGGAACTGCTGCATGAGGCACGGCGCGCCACGTCCGAGTGGGCTGATGAGCGGTTGACGGCCGACGCCATCCGTTCGGCGGTCCGCACCTCCCAGAAGAACGCCCGGCTGCTGCGGGACACGCTTCGCGCCGAGCGCGCCGAGCGGTCCCGGTTCGACCGGGACGACGCCGGGGCGGTGGCGGCATGAGAAGCGGTGGACCGATCGTCGGTGCTCGCCTGTGGCGAGCGGTGGTCGACGCTGCGGGCGGACGGTGCGAGTGCACCGGGACGTGCGGCAGTGAGCACGCCAAGGGCGATGGCCGCTGCCCCGCTGAGCACGGCAAGTACCTGAGCAAGCGGCACGGCCCCGTACGTCTGGTGGCCGCCCCGAGCGACCCGACCACCCCGATGCCGTCGGCCGCCGAACTGCCGGCCAACGCGCTGCGGGCGTGGTGCGGCAACTGCCTGGACGCCACCAGGCGCAACGCGGCCCGAGCCGCACGGAGTGTCCCTGACCCCGGTCAGGGCGAGCTGTTCGACCTGTAGACACCGGGGCCCGGTCACATCCGACCAAAGACAGCGGCCGGGCCCCGTATCCCCTCCACTCTGGGAAGGAATCTCAGTGAATCACGCAGATGGCAACGACAAGGAACGTGAACTGTTCGCCCGGCTCGAAGCCGACTTGGCGGCCGACTTCGGGGCCGACGTGGTCGACCTCGACAAGGCGCGCGACGCCCGTGCCGAGTCGGGCGACTCGTCGGCCGACTCCGCCCCCGACTCCGGTACGTCCGGGCGGGCCGACTCGGCGGTCGGTGGGTCGGCCGACGGGTCGGGGCCGGTGATGGTCGACGGCCCGGCGCCGGTCGGTCCCGGCTTCATGGAGCGGGTGACGGCCGCGAAGCGGCGTCCGGTGGTCCCGGCGTGGCTGCGGTCGGTCGGTGAGCTGAAGACGGCTGCCGCGTGGGTGGCCGGTCACTACGGCCACCTGACGGCCTACCACTCGCTGCGGGTGCCGGTGTACGCCGGGCGTCTGGCGGTGCACGCGCCGCGTGGCGCGGCCCGGTTCGTGGGCGGCACGCTGCGGTGGCTGGCTGACCGGGAGGGCGAGCCGGTCCGGCTGGCGGCGGTGCGGCGGGAAGACGCGGTGGAGTACCTGAAGTTGTCGCGGCAGCGCGATGGCCGGGTGCGGCTGCGGACCCTAGCCATGGTGCTGGCGTCGCTGATCGGGGTCGGTGCGAGTCTGGCCCTGTACGTGCTCGCCCCCGGGTGGCTTCAGGCGGTTTCGGTGAGCGCGCTGGTGCTGGCGCTGGGCTTCGCCGGCCGTGAGGCGGACGCCCCGATCGTGACCCGGGCGGTGGAGCTGCCGCAGGTGTCGCGGCTGACGTCGCAGATCGTGGTGCGGGCGTTCGCGGCACTGGGCATTGCCGAGATCAACAAGCAGGCCAGCCGGGGTAAGGACGGGGTGGAGTTCAAGGCGCCGATCCAGCGCGACGGCAAGGGCTGGCGCGCCGACCTCGACCTGCCGTACGGCGTGACGGTCTCCGACGTCCTGGACCGGCGCGAGCGGCTGGCGTCGGGGCTGCGCAAGCCGCTGGGCTGCGTGTGGCCCGAGCCGGTGCCGGGCGAGCACACCGGGCGGCTGATGCTGTGGGTGGGGGATCAGGACATGGCCAAGGCGCCGCAGCCCGCCTGGCCGCTGCTGAAGTCGGGGGCGACGTCGCTGTTCAAGCCCGTGCCGTACGGCACCGACCCGCGCGGTAGGGCGGTCGGATTCGACCTGATGTACGCCAACTTCCTGGTAGGTGCGATGCCGGGGCGGGGCAAGACGTTCGCGCTGCGCATCCTGCTGCTGGCCGCCGCCATGGACCCCACCGCCGAGCTGCACACCTGGGAGTTCAAGGGCACCGGAGACTTCTCCTCCTTCGAGCCGATCTCCCACAGCTACGGGTCCGGGCCCGGTGACGACGCCACGGTGGAAGGGTGCCTGGACGCGCTGACCTACGTGTACGGCGAGTTGGACCGGCGGGCGCGGGTCATCAACGGGCTGCCCAAGGACATCTGCCCGGAGAACAAGGTCACGCCCGCCCTGGCGGCCAAGAGGTCCCTTGGGCTGCACCCGCTGGTGATGACCATCGACGAGTGCCAGGAGGTCTTCACCCACGAACGCCACGGCAAGAAGGCCGCCGAGCTGGCGACGGCCATCATCAAGCGCGGCCGGGCGCTCGGGGTGATCCTGCTGCTGGGCACGCAGCGCCCCGACGCCGACTCCCTGCCCAAAGCGATCTCCGCGAACGTCGGCATCCGGTTCTGTCTCCAGGTGATGGGACAGCCGGAGAACGACATGGTGCTGGGCACGTCGATGTACAAGAACGGCATCCGCGCCACCTCGTTCACCGCCGATGACCTGGGCATCGGCTACCTGGTGGGCGCCGGTCCCAACGCACAGATCGTGCGGTCGTACTACATCGACAACGCCGCCGCCGCGACGCTGTGCGAGCGTGCCCGCACCGCGCGGGCGGTGGCCGGCACCCTGCCCGACCCGGCAGCCGCCAAGGCCGCCAAGCCGGTGGACACGCTGCTGACGGACATCCTCGCGGTGATCCCCGCCAGTGAGACGAAGGTCTGGAACGAAACGGTCGTCGACCGGCTCGCCGAGCTGCGGCCGGAGAAGTACGGCGACTGGGCCCGGATGGACGGCGAGGAGAAGACGGCCCACCTCACCGCCGCCCTGAAGCCCTACGGGATCAAGACCGGGCAGGTCGGCCGCCGCATCAACGGCAAGACCGTCAACCAGCGTGGCGTCACCCGCGCCCACCTCACCGCCGTCATTGCGGAGCGTGACGACAAGCGGGACGCGAGCTGACCCGCCGGGGCCGCTAACGCTAGCGCCCACACCCGCTAACGCTAGCGGCCCCGATAGCGGCCCGCACCCCACCTGATCAGGCCGCTATCGGCTAGCGGCCCACCTGCGGAAACCCTTCAAACCGGCCCGTGGAGGCACCCCGTGACCCCCGTGCTCCTCGCTATCGCCTGCCTGACCACCGTCACCCTCGGTTACGGATTTCTGTGTGCGGTCTCGCCGTTCGGCGACTGCCGCCGCTGCCGGGGCTTCGGCTACCGGCTCACCACCGACCGACGCGGACGCACCCGGCCCGGCCGCATCTGCCGCCGCTGCCGGGGCGACCGCAAACGCATCCGCTTCGGCCGCCACCTCTACAACGTCGCCGCCCGACTCCACCGCGACGGCACCCGCTGACCCCACGAAAGGACACCCCTGCCATGGCCGTGACCATCTCCCTCGCACTCCTCTTCGGAGCACTCCTCGCGATGCTGCTCAAGTCCCGCAGCCTCAGCGCCGGTTCCGCCTTCATCGCCGTCGGCTTCGGCTACTTCCTGGCCGCCACCGGAGCGGCCGGGCCCATCAACGACTTCACCGCCGCCGTCATCACCGCTATCCCCGACCTGTGAGGAGCACACCCGTGCCCGACCACATCAGCCTGATGGCCGCCGGAGAGCTGCGCGACGCGCTGGCCGCCCTGCGCCACGGCGACAAGGCCGCAGCCGCCTACGCGCTCGCCTCCATCGACCCCCAGTCCTGGCAGGCCATCGAACACCGCCTGTCGACGCTCGGCCGCACGCTGGCCGCTCTCGGCAGCGATGCCACCGGAGAGGGGGCCGCGTGAGGTTCTTCCTGGGCACTCACCAAACCGGATGGCTTTCCAGCGCTGGCATTCCGCTGTTCCTCTCCCACCGGCGTCTAGCTGCTCGGCGCACCCTGCCCCGTGCAGCTGCACCGTGGGCTTTGGACTCCGGTGGCTTCACCGAACTGTCGCTGCACGGGACCTGGCGCACCACACCAGCCGCCTACGTGGCAGCCGTACGCCGATTCCGCGACGAGATAGGACGGCTGGAGTGGGCCGCGCCCATGGATTGGATGTGCGAACCGTGGATTACCGCACAGACCGGACTCACTGTCGCTGATCACCAGCGCCGCACCGTGGACAACTTCCGGGAGCTGCGTGCATCCGCACCCGATCTCCCGATCATCCCCGTGCTCCAGGGGTGGTCCCTGGCTGACTACCTGCGCTGCTTGGAACTCTACGAACACGCCGGATACGACCTGAGCCGTGAACCGATCGTTGGTCTCGGTTCCGTCTGTCGCCGCCAAGGCACCAGTGAAGCCGCAGCGATCGTCACCACGCTCGCCACTCACCGGCTCAACCTTCATGGCTTCGGCTTCAAGACCCTGGGCCTCCGCGCTTGTGGCTCGTCGCTGAGATCAGCGGACTCCCTGGCCTGGTCCTACGACGCTCGTCGCAAACCCGCCCTTCCCGGCCACTCCCACAAGAACTGCGCGAACTGCCAGCCCTACGCGCTCGCCTGGCGCGCCCGAGTCCTGAGCGACCTGCCGCCCTGGCACCAACCCACCCTCGACACCGCCTAGCTATGCCCGGAGCGGCGGTCACCCGGCCAAGGAACGCCCGCCGCTCCGGTCTCCCTGCCCGTTCATCACAGAACAGGAGACCTCCAGGATGACAGCAAACCCCGCAGACCGGCAGGACGGCACGGTGCTGCCGCTGCACGGTCCGGGCGAAGCCAGCCGCAACGCGCCGCCGCAGGATCTGGACGCGGAAATGTCCGTGCTCGGCGCCATGCTGCTGTCCGAGACGGCCATCACCGACGTGGCTGCCACCATGGACCCGGCCGACCACTACCGGCCCGCTCACGAGACGATCCACCGGGCGATTCAGCAGCTGCACGACGACGGTCAGGCCGTCGACCCGATCACCCTGACCCGCCACCTGGAACAGAGCGGCGACCTGAACCGAGTCGGTGGCCCCGGCTACCTGCACTCGCTGGTCAACGCAGTGCCCAGCGCCAGCCATGCCGAGTACTACGCCGAGATCGTGCGGGACAAGGCCGAACGCCGACGCCTGATCGAGACCGGCAGCCGCATCGTGCAAGCGGCATCCGCACCCGACGCCGATGCCAACCAAGTGCGCGCCGCGATTCTCGCTGAAGTGGCCACCCTCACGGCTCAGGACCGTGCCAGCGAACCTGAGACGGACGAACACCCGGACGACCCGCCCAACCCGCTCTACGACCCGCAGAACGGCATCCGGCGACCGCACCGGCCCGGACCGACGCCGCACCCGGACGTGTTCTCCGGCTGGGTCGGCGAGACAGTCCGTGAGCTGGACGGCACCACCGAGGCGGACCCCGTGGCGGTGCTAGTGAACCTGCTCTCGGCGGCCGGTGCCGTCATCGGCCGCCGCCCGCACGTCATGGTGGGCAACGACCGGCACCCCTGCCTGATCTGGGCCCTGACCATCGGCCCCACCTCGACCGGCCGGAAGGGTTCTGCCACGTCCACCGCACGGCGGGTACTGGCGGAAGCCCTGCCCGGGTTCTTCGGGCCCGAGCACACCCCGCGCGGCCTCAACTCAGGCGAAGGGCTGATCGAGTACGTCAAGGACGACGACAGCGACGACGCCGACCCGGCCAGCGCCGACAAGCGTCTGTGGGTGCTGGAGTCCGAGTACGCAGTCACGATGAGCCGGGGCCGCCGAGAAGGCAGCAGCCTGCCGGGCGTGCTCCGGCAGGCGTGGGACGGCGACTCGCTCGGCTCGATGGTCCGTGACTCGCTCAAGGCCACCGACCCGCACATTGCGATCCTCGGTCACATCACGCCCGAGGAGTTCCGGGCCAAGATGCAGGACTCGGAAATGGCCGGCGGCACCTACAACAGGTTCCTGCCGATCTTCTGCCACCGGAACCTGATCCTGCCGGGGTCGCGCGGCGCCAGCCCGGAGCTGATCAGCAATCTCGCAGGGAGCTGGCGCACCGTGCTGGACGACGCCGCCCGGGTCGACACGGTGAAGTTCAGCCCCGAAGCCTGGGCCCTCTACTGCGACGTGGTGTATCCCGCGCTCAGTGACGATTCCGCGGGCGGTGTCATCGCCCAGTTCACGGCTCGTGCCGCTCCCTACGTGCAGCGCGTCGCCATGGTCTACGCCCTGTGCGACCACACCGACACCATCACCGAAGCCCACATGCGGGCCGCCTGGCACCTGCTCGACTACGCCCGCGCGTCCGCCGTGCACCTGCTCGGTCACGTCACCGGAAATCCGAAGGTGAACAAGCTCTCCGACGCCGTGCGCGCTGCTGGGCCGGACGGCCTCAGCACCGACCAGGTGCGGCGGCTGTTCAAGAACACCACCCGTGCCGAACGGGACCGGATCACCGCCGAACTGCTCGACCAGCCCGGCTACGTCCGCACTCAGCGCCCCACACGTGGCCGCCCCACCACCGTCATCCGCTACGCGGGCTGAGGGCGGTAAGGGCGAAAAGGTCGATAAGCCCGCTGACCAGCGGAAACACGGGGGCGGTAAGGGGTGCGGAAAGAGGGGCGGTAAGTCCCCCCGGCCAGCGCCCCTGACTTACCGCCCCAGTTACCGCACCCCTTACCGCCCCGGCGTAAGCCCAGCTCAGACGGCTTATCACCCTTACCGCCCTTACCGCCCCGTCTGCGGACACGAACGGAGAGCCCCTGTGGCTCTCCCGGCAACCCATAAGGAGGGGCGCCCACTGCCCCCGCTTGCTCATCGACTGGGAGATCCCGTGAGCATCCTCATTCCTGAACCGGGCCTCACCGCCCCCGTGCTGTACCGCGTCACGGAGGCTGCCGCGCTGCTGAGCCTGAGCCGCAGCGTCGTCTACGAGCTGATCCGCACGAAGCGACTGCGCACCGTCAAGGAGGGCGCCTCTCGGCGCATCCCCGCATCCGCCATCAACGAGTACATCGCGCTGCTGGAGCGCGAGGCAGGAGAGTGCTAGTGACCAAGCGCCGCAGCCGAGGAGACGGCGGGATCCACTGGGACGAACGCCGTCAGCGCTGGATCGCCACGGCGAGCCTGGGCTACGACGGCAACGGGAAGCGGATCACCAAGCGAGGCAGTGGCAAGACCAAGACCGAGGCCAAAGCCAAGCTGAAAGAGGTGCTGCGCGACCACGAGGACGGGCTTGCCATCGCCCCGTCCGACTACACGGTGCGGGATGCCGTGGAGGACTGGTTGGCGCACGGTCTGGCGGGGCGCTCCGACGAGACGCTGACGAACTGCACGGGGTTGAGTCGGACGCACGTCATTCCGCCGCTTGGCGGCAAGAAGCTGCGGGAGTTGAGTGCCGAGCACGTTGACCGGTGGCTGGCGGTCAAGGGCAAAACCCTGAGCCGGAGCACACTCATGAAGCTGCACTCCATCCTGAATCGTTCGGTTCGCCGGGCGATGGCGCGGGACAAGGTGAAGCGGAACGTCGTCGAGCTGTGCTCGGTCCCGGCCGGCGTGGAGGGGAGGCCGTCCAAGTCCCTCAGCCTCGCGCAAGCCGAAAGCGTTCTGTCGGCCGCCGAGGGCTCGCGGATGTGGGCGTACATCGTGGTGTCGCTGCTCACCGGGGCGCGTACGGAGGAACTGCGGGCACTCACCTGGGACCACGTGGATCTCCTCGGGAAGCCGAAAGCGTCACCACCGGTTCCGCCGCACATCGCCGTATGGCGGTCGGTCCGCAGCGGGGGCGACACCAAGACGCGCAAGTCGCGGCGCACCCTCGCGCTGCCCGGGCGCTGCATCGACGCGCTTCGGAGCCACCGCACGCAGCAGGCCGCCGAGAAGCGAACGGCCGGCAACGCGTGGAAGGAACACGGCCTGGTGTTCTCGTCCAGCGTCGGGACGCCCCTCGACCCGTCCCATGTCCGGCGGGACTTCCGCCGCGCCATCAAGTCGGCTGAGGGCATCGACGCTGCGATGTGGACGCCGCGCGAGCTACGGCACAGCTTCGTGTCGCTGCTCTCCGACAGCGGTGTCCCGCTCGAAGAGATCTCGCGGCTCGTGGGCCACTCGGGGACGAGCGTCACGGAGCTGGTCTACCGGAAGCAGATCCGGCCGGTGATCCAGACGGGAGCCACGGCGATGGACCGGATCTTCCGCACCGGTTCCGATCGATAGTCACTCAGTTAGTCACGCAAAACGCCCCGGACCTTGATCGGTCCGGGGCGTCCGTGCTGGTGGGGCTAACAGGACTTGAACCTGTGGCCTCTTCCTTATCAGGGAAGCGCTCTAACCGTCTGAGCTATAGCCCCGCGCTGCACGGAAAGATTAGCGCACATCGAGCCCGGTCCAAAATCGGTTCCCCGGGGCCGCGACCGGCGCTTACTCGTCCTCGGCCAGGGTGACCTCGACGCCGCCGACGAAGCCCGCCGACAGGTTGTAGATGAAGGCACCGAGCGTCGCGAGTGCCGTCGCCAGGATCACGTCGATCACCGCGACGACCGAGGTGAACAGCAGCACGCGCGGCAGCGACAGGAAGGTCTCCAGCTCGAACCCGCCGCCGTCGGCGGACTCGGTGGCATCGCTGACCGTCTTGCCGATGGTCGAGAAGACGCCCATGGCGTCCATCACCATCCACAGCACGGCCACCGCGACGATCGTGCAGATGCCGAGCGCGATGGACAGCAGGAAGCTGACCTTCATCACCGACCACGGGTCGGCCTTGGCGACCCGCAGACGTGCCTTGCGGGTCCGGGGCACGGTGCTGGCCCCGGTGCGCGGCCGGCGCACCGCGTCGACGTCCGGTCCCGCGCCGGCTGCCGGCGGCGGCGGTCCGGCCGGTGCCGCGTAGGCCTGCGGCGGGTGGTGCGGCTGGCCCTGCTGCTGGCCGGGTGCCGGTTGGTGCGGCTGCTGGGTCTGGTGCGGCTGCTGTCGCTCGGCAGCGTCGGCCTGCTGGCCCTGCTTCTTCCGCGACTGCCGTTTCGACTGCTGCTGATGGGGTTGAGCACTGGTCATTGTTGTTCCCCTGCGCTGGGAATCGCCCTGGTGGCCCTCGCCGTCGGCGGACGGACCACGGGCGGCGCCCGTCTCCTCGTCGCCCGTGGTCCCGCTCACGACTTACTCCTCGTTGTCCGTGGCCGCGGCGGCGTCCGCCGCGTCCCCGTTCGGAGCGTCCGCAACGGACTCCCCGTCATCGGCGGCGGCCTCGACCTCCTCGGCCTCCCGACCCGCCTCGGCGTTGCGCGCGATGCCCACGACGGCATCCCGCTTGCCCAGGTTGATCAGTTGCACGCCCATGGTGTCACGGCCCGTCTCGCGCACCTCGTTGACCCGCGTACGGATCACACCACCGCTGAGCGTGATGGCCAGGATCTCGTCCGTCTCCTCGGTGACGAGCGCACCGACGAGCGAACCGCGGTCCTCCACGATCCTCGCCGCCTTGATGCCGAGCCCGCCACGGCCCTGCACCCGGTACTCGTTGACGTTGGTGCGCTTCGCGTACCCACCATCGGTGGCGGTGAACACGAACGTACCCTCACGGACCACGTTCATCGAGAGCAGCTCGTCCCCCTCGCGGAAACTCATGCCCTTCACACCCGAGGTGGCGCGGCCCATCGGGCGCAGTGCCTCGTCGGTGGCGGTGAACCGGATCGACTGGGCCTTCTTGCTGATGAGCAGCAGGTCGTCGTCGGAGGACACCAACTCCGCGCCGATCAGCTCGTCGTCGCGGCCGTCGTCCATCTGCCGCAGGTTGATGGCGATGACACCGCCGGCACGCGGCGAGTCGTAGTCCTTCAGCGGCGTCTTCTTCACCAGGCCCGACTTGGTGGCGAGCACCAGGTAGGGCATCGCCTCGTAGTCCCGCACGGCGAGGATCTCGGCGATCTGCTCGTCGGGCTGGAACGCCAGCAGGTTGGCGACGTGCTGGCCGCGCGCCTCCCGCCCGGCGTCGGGCAGTTCGTACGCCTTCGCGCGGTACACCCGGCCCTTGTTGGTGAAGAACAGCAGCCAGTGGTGGGTGGTGGAGACGAAGAAGTGGTCGACGATGTCGTCCTCCTTCAGCTTGGTGCCCCGCACCCCCTTGCCGCCGCGCTTCTGCGCCCGGTAGTCGTCGGTCTTCGTCCGCTTCACGTAGCCGCCACGGCTGATCGTGACGACGATGTCCTCCTCGGCGATCAGGTCCTCCATGGACATGTCGCCCTCGAAGGGGACCAGCTTGGTGCGCCGGTCGTCGCCGAACTTCTCGACGACCGCGGCGAGTTCCTCGCTGATGATCTCCCGCTGCCGGGCCGGGGACGCCAGGATCGACTGGTACTCGCGGATCTTCGCCTGGAGTTCGTCGTGCTCGGCGGTGATCTTCTGGCGTTCCAGCGCGGCCAGTCGCCGCAGCTGCATCTCCAGGATCGCGTTGGCCTGGATCTCGTCGATCTCCAGCAGGCCCATCAGGCCGCCGCGGGCCTCGTCGACCGTCTGGCTGCGCCGGATCAGCGCGATGACCTCGTCGATCGCGTCCAGCGCCTTGAGCAGGCCGCGGAGCACGTGGGCCCGCTCCTCGGCCTTGCGCAGCCGGAACGTGGTGCGGCGCACGATGACGTCGATCTGGTGCGTCACCCAGTTGCGGATGAACGCGTCCAGCGACAGGGTGCGCGGCACCCCGTCGACCAGCGCCAGCATGTTCGCGCCGAAGTTGGTCTGCAGATCGGTGTGCTTGTAGAGGTTGTTCAGCACCACCTTGGCGACGGCGTCCCGCTTGAGGACGACGACGAGCCGCTGGCCGGTGCGTGAGCTGGTCTCGTCCCGGACGTCGGCGATGCCGCCGACGCGGCCCTCCTTGACCAGGTCGGCGATCTTCAGCGCCAGGTTGTCGGGGTTGACCTGGTAGGGGAGTTCGGTGACGACCAGGCACTGCCGGCCCTGGATCTCCTCCACCTCCACCACCGCGCGCATCGGGATCGCGCCGCGACCGGTGCGGTACGCCTCCTCGATGCCCTTGCGGCCCACCACCAGCGCACCGGTGGGGAAGTCCGGGCCCTTGATGCGGGCGAGCAGCGCGTCCAGCAGCTCCTCGTTGGACGCCTCCGGGTGCTCCAGGTACCACTGGGCACCCGCCGCGACCTCCCGCAGGTTGTGCGGCGGGATGTTGGTGGCCATGCCGACCGCGATGCCCGCCGAACCGTTCACCAGCAGGTTCGGGAAGCGCGCCGGCAGGACCGTCGGCTCCTGGTTGCGGCCGTCGTAGTTGTCCTGGAAGTCGACGGTCTCCTCGTCGATGTCCCGGAGCATCTCCATGGAGAGCTGGGTCATCTTGCACTCGGTGTACCGCATGGCGGCGGCCGGGTCGTTGCCCGGCGAACCGAAGTTGCCGTTGGAGTCGACCAGCGGCATGCGCATCGACCAGTGCTGCGCCAGCCGGACCAGCGCGTCGTAGATCGAGGAGTCGCCGTGCGGGTGGTAGGTGCCCATGACGTCACCGACGACGCGGGCGCACTTGTAGAAGCCCTTCTCCGGGCGGTAGCCGCCGTCGTACATCGCGTACAGCACCCGCCGGTGCACCGGCTTCAGGCCGTCGCGGACGTCCGGCAGCGCACGCGAGACGATGACGCTCATCGCGTAGTCGAGGTACGACCGCTGCATCTCGGTCTCGAGCGTCACCGGCTCGATGCGCATGGCGATGCCGTCCGCAGGCATGAGCGGGGCGATCTCAGGGGGGTTCTCGTCGGCCATTGCTGTTCAAAGTCCTTTTCTAAGATGCGGCGGAGGGAGGGCCGACTCAGATGTCGAGGAAGCGGACGTCCTTGGCGTTGCGCTGGATGAACGAGCGGCGCGACTCCACGTCCTCGCCCATCAGGATCGAGAACAGGTCGTCGGCGGCGGCGGCGTCGTCGATCGTGACCTGGCGCAGCACCCGCAGCTCGCTGTCCATCGTGGTCGTCCGCAGTTCCTCGGCGTTCATCTCACCGAGGCCCTTGAAGCGCTGCACCGAGTCGTCCTTGATGCGCTTGCCCTGCTCCCGGCCGAGCCGGATCAGCTGGTCGCGCTCCCGGTCGGAGTACGCGTACTCGTGGTCGTCCCGACTCCACTTGATCTTGAACAGCGGCGGCTGGGACAGGAAGACGTGACCGGCCTCGACCAGCGGGCGCATGAACCGGAACAGCAGCGTCAGCAGCAGGGTGTTGATGTGCTGACCGTCGACGTCGGCGTCCGCCATCAGGATGATCTTGTGATAGCGGAGCTTCGAGATGTCGAAGTCCTCGTGGATGCCGGTGCCGAAGGCCGAGATCAGCGCCTGCACCTCGGCGTTCTGCAGCACCCGGTCGATCCGGGCCTTCTCCACGTTGAGGATCTTGCCGCGGATCGGCAGGATCGCCTGGTACTGCGGGTCGCGGCCCGACTTGGCGCTGCCACCGGCCGAGTCGCCCTCCACGATGAAGATCTCGCACTTGCTCGCGTCGTTGGACTGGCAGTCCGACAGCTTGCCCGGGAGCGACGCCGTCTCCAGCAGCCCCTTGCGCCGGGTCAGGTCGCGCGCCTTGCGGGCGGCGACCCGGGCGGTGGCCGCCTGGATGCCCTTGCGGATGATGTCCGCGGCCTCGTTGGGGTTGCGGTCCAGCCAGTCCGTCAGGTGCTCGTGCACGATCCTCTGCACGAACGTCTTCGCCTCGGTGTTGCCGAGCTTCGTCTTCGTCTGGCCCTCGAACTGCGGCTCACCGAGCTTCACCGAGATGATCGCCGTCAGGCCCTCGCGGATGTCCTCACCCGTGAGGTTGTCGTCCTTCTCCCGCAGCAGCTTCTTCTCCCGCGCGTAACGGTTCACCAGACCCGTCAGCGCCGCCCGGAAGCCCTCCTCGTGCGTGCCGCCCTCATGGGTGTGGATCGTGTTCGCGAAGCTGTAGACACCCTCGGTGTACTGGGTGTTCCACTGCATCGACAGTTCGAGGGAGAGCAGCCGCTCCTTGTCCTCGGCCTGGATCTCGATCACCGTGGGGTGGATCAGCTCGCCCTTGCGGGAGTTGAGGTGCCGCACGAAGTCCGAGATGCCGCCCTCGTAGTGGTACGAGACGGTACGGGCCTGGTTCTCGTCGGCCGAGTCCGCGGTGTCGGCGCCCGAGGTCTGCTTCGCCGCCGGCCGCTCGTCCGTCAGCGAGATGGTCAGCCCCCGGTTGAGGAACGCCATCTCCTGGAAGCGCCGCGACAGCGTCTCGAACGAGTACTCGGTGGTCTCGAAGATGTCACCGTCGGCCCAGAAGGTGACCGTCGTCCCCGTCTCCTCGGTGGCCTCGTTCTTCTGCAGCGGCGCCGTCGGCACACCCCGCCGGTAGCTCTGCGTCCAGCGGTGGCCCTCCGTCCTGATCTCCACGTCGACCCGCTGCGACAGCGCGTTGACCACCGAGACGCCCACGCCGTGCAGACCGCCCGACACGGCGTAACCGCCGCCGCCGAACTTGCCGCCCGCGTGCAGCACCGTGAGCACCACCTCGACCGCCGGCTTGCCCTCCGACGGCACGATGCCCACCGGGATGCCGCGCCCGTTGTCGACCACCCGCACACCACCGTCGGCGAGGATGGTCACGTCGATGTGGTCCGCGTGCCCCGCCAGGGCCTCGTCGACGGAGTTGTCGACCACCTCGTACACCAGGTGGTGCAGGCCGCGCTCACCGGTCGAACCGATGTACATGCCCGGGCGCTTGCGGACCGCGTCCAGCCCTTCCAGGACCGTGATCGCGCTCGCGTCGTACGACGGCACGTCCGCGGGCACGGGCGGCCCGTCGGCAGCGGTGGACGGGGGGTTCTCGATGGGGTTGCCGGAATCGGCCACGAAGCGCCCTTTCTGGCACAGCACAAGCCGTCTCCCGACAGGCGGGAGCGGCTGCGTCGTTCGACTGGGTCCGCTTACGGCGGATGCTCTCCAGTCTACCGGTAGCGCTGACACTCATGGGGCTTTGCCGGTACCTGAGTCCTCACGTGCCGCCCTGAACCTGCATCCGCCGACTCCCTCTATGCACCCAGGGCCCCCAAGAGGCTCACAGGGGCGCTCAGCGCTTCCGGCTGTCAACCTTCGGTGACCGTGACCGGGATCACTTCCCGCCTCCCGAGCACCTCACTCCATCCGCTCCCCCACCGGCCCCACCAGGCCCCCACGACCACCTCCGGCGCCCGCGTCACAGACCGGTCCGCGGCCGGGGTGCGGCGCGCGGCCGGGTGCGGTCCGCGGCAGTCAGCCGTACGTGTCCCCCGGACCGACGCTGCCCGGTGCCCGCAGCGACCCGTACTGTCGCGGCGGGCCGCCCGGCGGCAGCACCTTGATCAGCTTGACGGTGCCCTGCCCCAGGTCCTCGTTCAACCGCCGCACCAGCTGCGGCGCCAGCATGCGCAGTTGGGTGGCCCATGCCGTCGAGTCGCACCGCACCGACAGCACCCGCGCGTCCTCGTCGTACGTCTCGGGCCGGCAGTGCTCCGCGTTGGTCTCGCCGACGATCTGCGGCCAGCGGCCCATCACACCGCCGACGGCCATCGGCATCTCCCAGCCGCGCTCGGTCTTCAACCGGTCGATGGCCGCACCCAGCGTCAGCGGATCCCGGCCGTCCCGGCGCGCACCCGAGCGCAGGCCGCCACCGCGCCGCACCTGCCGGCGCTGGTCCTCGGCCG
>NZ_BAAHCA010000014.1:0-26560 GCF_054776295.1 Streptomyces sparsus | reverse complement strand
GCGGCCGGGTCACAGGCTCGGGCCGCTGTCGCGACCGCCGCCGCGTCCGCCGTCGCAGGCGGCTGCCAGCCGAGTGAGAGCGCGTGCCGGGTGATGGCCGGACCGCTGGCGATGCCTTCCAGGCAACCGCTCGCGCCGCACGGGCAGGGTTCGCCGTCGAAGTCGACGCTGATGTGGCCGAGGTGACCGGCGTTGCCGGTGAGGCCGTGGCGCACTTGGCCGTCGAGAACCAGGCCGGCGCCCACGCCCGTGGACACGACCAGGCACAGTGCGTCCCCGTGGCCGCGTGCGGCACCGTGGCGGTGCTCGGCTGCGGCCATCGCCACCGCGTCGCCCGCCAACACGACGGGTCTGTGCGCCAGTGCCGGATGCGCGCTGACGGACTCGACGAGCGGGAAGTCGCGCCAGGCGGGGACGTTGACGGGGCTGACGGATCCGCGCGCCAGGTCGACCGGGCCGGCGCTGCCGATTCCCAGCGCGCGGACGTCCTGCCACAGCGGGTCGGCAGCCAGGGCGTCCACCACCTGGTACACGGCGTCGAGGAGGGTGTCCGCGGATTCCTGCGCCGGGGTGGCGCGGCGCACGTGGCGGACGAGGGCGCCGGCTGTGGTGACCAGCGCACCCGCGATCTTGGTCCCTCCGATGTCGAGGGAAGCCATCAGGACATCGTCCGGGGCTGAGACGGCGCGTTGACGACTACTCATGGTGATCGTTCTCCGAAGGGTGACGTGTGCGGCCGGGTCGAGAGACCGCCACATGTGAGCACGACTTTGACAACGTTGTCCACGGCTTTCGCGCGTCTCCTTCGGGCAGGGTCGCCGGGCCGGGCACATTTAGTCATGGTTTAGTAAATGGCCAGTTCAGAGGCCTGAGAATCAGCAAAATGGATCTAGACCGGTCTATGGACACCACCGCGAAGTTACGTCTACGTTGAGCGCTCATCAGGCCGGGGGCTCGGTGCCCACCGCGGCGTCACGCCTGGCCTGGCATCAACGGTTCGCGATGAGAGGTGGCGGGGATGCGGAGAAGTCGTGTGGTTCTTGTGGCTGCGATCATGGTGGCGGCCACGGCCTGTAGTGGCCGGGCGGGCGAGGAGCGTGGCGAGATCGCCGCCCTGCCGAGTGACCCGGCGAAGGTGTCCGGAGAGATCACCGTGCTGACCAACAGGACGGACCAGATATCCGACGGCACGCTGAAGAAGTACGCCGCGGAGTTCCGCAAGGTGTACCCGGGTGTGAAGGTCAAGTTCGAGGGTCTGACCGACTACGAGGGCGAGACCAAGATCCGGATGAACACCGACAAGTACGGTGACGTCCTGCTGATCCCCAACTCCCTGTCCGTCGAGCAGTACCCCACCTTCTTCGCCCCGCTGGGCGAGGCGGACGAACTGTCGGCGAAGTTCGACTACACCGACCACGCCACCGTGGACGGTCAGGTCTACGGCCTGGCCAACATCGGTGTGGCCAACGGATTCGTGTACAACAAGGCGGTCTGGACGAAGGCCGGCATCACCGACTGGCCCGCCACGCCGGGGGAGTTCGTCGCGGACCTGGAGACGATCAAGGCGAAGACGGGCGCCGTCCCGTACTACACGAACTACAAGGACGGCTGGCCGCTGACCAACTGGACGAACGCCATCGGTTCTCCGGAGTGCGATCCCGGTGCCCACGACGCGCTCGCGACGACCGAGAAGCCCTGGACCGAGGGGTCGGACCTGTACACGATCGACAAGCTGCTCTACACGATCGCCGAGAGGAAGCTGATCGAACCCGACCCCACCACGACCAACTGGGAGGACTCCAAGGCGCAGATCGGGACCGGCAAGGTCGCCTCGATGTGGCTCGGTTCCTGGGCGATCTCCCAGATGCGCGCCGCGGCGGAGGCGGCGGGCGAGAACCCCGACAACATCGGGTTCATGCCGTTCCCCGCGCAGAAGGACGGGAAGTTCTGCTCCGTCCTTCGTCCCGACTACCAGTACGCGGTCAACGTCCACTCCGACAAGAAGGCCGCCGCCCGCGCGTGGATCGACTGGTACATCACCAAGTCCGGTCAGGCCGCCGCCGAGGGATCCATCTCCTCCGTGAAGGGCACCCCGCTGCCCGACACCTTGAAGGAGTTCACCGACAACGATGTCACCACGATTCAACAGCACCAGGAGAACCGTGCCGAGGTCAACGAGATCGACAAGGCGTCGGAGATCGGGATCACCGTGCAGGACTACCGGCAGAAGCTCGTCGATGTCGCGCGCGGCGCGGCCGACGGGGACATGGACAGCTACTTCGACGAACTGAACGGCAAGTGGTCCGAGGCACAGCGGACTCTCGGCGGCTGATCGCACCACGGCCCGGCGACACCGCTCGCAGGACCCGTCCCGGGCCCACCGGGACTCCGTGCGCCCATCGCCCACCGTGCCGTCGCGCTCCGTACGCCTGACCGGGAACCCACCACGAGGAACCACGAGATGACCGCTGTCCAGAAGACCCGCGTCGCGGCGCAAGCCGTCGGCCGGCGAAGTGCGCCGCCTCCCGAGTCCGACGCCGGCCGGCCCCGCACCGGCAGGCGCCGCAGTACCGCCGTCCTGACCCCCTGGCTCTTCCTCGCGGCGCCCCTGACGCTGCTGGTGATGTTCACCTACCTTCCGGTGGCCGACATGATCGGTTACAGCTTCACCGACTGGGACGGCGTCAGCCCTGAACGCTCCTACGTGGGCGTGGAGAACTACACCGACATGGTCACGCGGCCCGCCCGGTTCGAGGTCTTCCTCGTGAGCGGCTTCTACCTGGCGGCGTCCCTCGTGCAGATCGCTCTGGCCCTGTACTTCGCGACGGTCCTCAGCTTCAGCACCCGGTTCCGCAACCTGTTCAAGGGCCTGTTGTTCTTCCCCTACCTGATCAACGGGGTGGCCGTCGGATTCGTGTTCCTGTACTTCTTCCAGCCCGACGGCACCCTCGACACCCTGCTGCGCCTGATCGGCGTGGACGGCACGCACCTGTGGCTGGGCGACCCGGACCTGGCCAACCCCTCACTCGCCGGGGTGTCGGTGTGGCGGTTCATGGGGCTGAACATGGTCCTCTTCCTCGGCGCCATCCAGTCGATCCCGCCGCACCTGTACGAGGCGGCGCAACTGGACGGAGCGAACCGCTGGCAGCAGTTCCGGCACATCATCGCGCCCGGCATCAAGCCCATCATCAGCCTGAGCTTCACCCTCGCCGTGTCCGGCTCCCTGGCCGTCTTCGAGATCCCCTACATCATGACCGGCGGCGCCAACGGCACGGAGACGTTCGTCATCCAGACGGTCAAACTCGCCTTCCAGTTCGACAAGGTCGGCCTGGCCTCGGCCTCGGCCGTCGTGCTGCTGATCCTCATCCTGCTGATCACCTGGGTCCAGCGCCGGCTGGTCCCCGAGGAGAGGGTGGAACTGTCGTGACCACCGGCACCACCACAGGCATCACCGTCCCCGCCCGGCGTCCGGGCCGCGACCGCGGCGTCTCGTCCCGGGCCGTCGTCGTCCTGAAGTACCTGTCCCTGCTGCTGGCGTCGGCCGTGGTCCTCGTGCCGCTGGGCGTCGTCGTGCTGACCTCGCTCAAGACGCGGTCGGAGATAGTGAACAACGGTCCGCTGTCGCTGCCCGGCGACTGGGCCAACTTCGCCAACTACGCCACCGCCTTCGAACAGGGCGCGATGTTGCAGGCGTTCGGCAACACGGCGCTCATCCTCGTGGTCTCCACGGCCGGGACGGTGCTCATCGGCTCGATGACCGCGTACGCCATCGACCGGTTCCGGTTCCGGCTGAAGAAGGTGGTCGTGGGCCTCTTCCTGCTGGCCACGCTGGTTCCCGGGGTGACCACACAAGTCGCCACCTTCCAGGTGATCGACGATCTGGGCGCCTTCAACACGCGCTGGGCACCCATCCTGCTCTACACCGGAACCGACATCGTCTCCATCTACATCTTCCTGCAGTTCATCCGGTCGATACCCCTCTCCGTGGACGAAGCCGCGCGCATCGACGGCGCCAACTCCTGGACGATCTACCGGAAGATCATTCTCCCGATGCTGCGGCCGGCCATCGCCACCGTCGTCATCGTCAAGGGCATCGCCGTCTACAACGACTTCTACGTGCCCTTCCTCTACATGCCCGACCCCGAACTCGGCACCATCTCCACCGCGCTGTTCCGCTTCAAGGGCCCCTTCGGCGCCCAGTGGGAGACCATCTCCGCCGGCGCGATCCTGGTGATCGTGCCCACCCTGATCGTCTTCCTGGCGCTGCAGCGCTTCATCTACAACGGCTTCGCGGCAGGTTCCAGCAAGTGACCCGCCCGCCTATCGCGTCCCGCACCGCATCGTGCACCGCGTCCCGCACCACGTCTCACGAGGAGTTCCGCATGAAGGTCCGCACCCCGCTCTCCCAGGGCTGGACGCTGCGCCTGAACACCGACCGCCACACCCCCGAGCAAGCGCCCCCGGGGCTGGCCGGGGTCGCTGTGCCGGCGCGGGTGCCCGGCTGCGTCCACACCGACCTGATGGCGGCGGGCCTGCTGGCCGACCCCTACCTCGACCGCAACGAGGACGAGGCGGCGTGGGTGGGCCGTGCCGATTGGACGTACACGACGGAACTGCCCCGGCACGACGGCGCCTTCGAACGCGCCGACCTGGTCTTCGACGGTCTGGACACGGTCGCGGCCGTCCATGTCGACGGCCGGCTGCTGGGCCGCACGCGCAACATGCACCGCTCCTACCGGTTCGACGTCACCGAGCTGCTGACGGACGGGCCCGCGCCGCTCGAGGTCGCCTTCACCTCCGCCTACGTCGAGACGGAGGCGGTGCGCGCAGCGCTGGGGGAGCGGCCCAACTCCTACTCCGAGCCGTTCAACCACATCCGCAAGATGGCCTGCTCCTTCGGCTGGGACTGGGGCCCCACGCTGGTCACGGCCGGCGTGTGGCGCGAGGCGCGGATCGAGCAGTGGTCCACGGCCCGGCTCGCCGCGGTCCGTCCGCACGTCACCGTCGCCGAGGACGGCACCGGCGTCGCCGAGCTAGTCGTCGACCTGGACCGGACGGCGACCGGAGGTGACCGAGCCCTGCGGCTGGTGGCGGCGATCGGGGACGCGTCCACGGAGATCACCGTCGCCCCGGGGCAGAACACCGCCACGCTGACGGTACGGGTCCCGGACGCGGCACTGTGGTGGCCGCGCGGCTACGGTGACCAGCCGCTGTACGGCTGCACAGTCGTTCTGAGCGAGGGCGACGGCGGCCAGGCGCTGGACACGTGGGAGCGACGCGTCGGCTTCCGCACGATCGAACTCGACACGTCCGCGGACGAGCACGGCAGCGCCTTCACCCTGCTGGTCAACGGCACCGCCGTCTTCGCCCGAGGCGTGAACTGGATACCCGACGACGTCTTCCCCAGCCGCGTCACCCCCGACCGCTACCGCGCCAGGCTCACCCAGGCCGCCGACGCGGGCGTGGACCTGGTGCGGGTGTGGGGTGGCGGGATCTACGAGGACCGGGCCTTCTACGACACGTGCGACGAACTGGGCCTGATGGTCTGGCAGGACTTCCTGTTCGCCTGCGCCGCCTACCCGGAGGAGCAGCCGCTGCGCTCCGAGATCGAGGCCGAGGCGAGGGAGAACGTGGTCCGGCTGATGCCCCACCCGTCGCTGGTCCTGTGGAACGGGAACAACGAGAACCTGTGGGGCTTCGCCGACTGGGAGTGGGAGCAGGCCCTTGCCGGCGACTCCTGGGGGGAGGGCTACTACCTCGGTCTGCTGCCGCGCGTCGTGGCGCAGACGGACCCGACCCGCCCGTACTGGGCGGGCAGCCCCTGGTCGGGATCGTGGGACCACACACCCAACGACCCCGACCACGGCACCGCGCACTCCTGGGAAGTGTGGAACCGCCGTGACTACAGCGACTACCTCGCCACCGTGCCGCGCTTCGTCGCCGAGTTCGGCTGGCAGGCGCCGCCGGCTCTCGCCACACTCGAACGAGCCCTTTCCGAAAGGCCGTTGACCGCCGACTCTCCCGGCATGCTGCACCACCAGAAGGCGGAGGACGGCAACGACAAGCTGAACCGGGGGCTCGCCCCGCACTTCACGGAACCGGCCGACTTCGACACCTGGCACTACCTGACCCAGCTCAACCAGGCGCGGGCCGTCGCCGCAGGCGTCGAGCACTGGCGCTCCCACTGGCCCCGCTGCGCGGGCACCGTCCTGTGGCAGCTCAACGACTGCTGGCCGGTCACCTCCTGGGCGGCGATCGACGGTGACGCCCGGCTCAAGCCCCTCTACTTCGAGATGCGCCGGCTCTACGCCGACCGGCTGCTGACGATCCAGGACCGCGACGGCGAACTCGTGCTCGTGGGCTGCAACCAGGGGGCGGCGGTCTGGGACACCACCGCGACGGTCCGCCGGATCGGCGCGGACGGCACGGTGCTGGCGCACGCCGAGATCGCTTTGAAGGCCGCGGAACGGGAGGTGGCGCTGGGTGGGCTACCGGAGTCGGTCACCCGGTTCGGCGACGTGCGCCAGGAGTTCCTCGTCGCCGACGCGGACGGCCTTCGGGCGGTGCACTTCCCCTGCCCGGACCGGGAGTTCGCCTACCCCGCCGCGTCCTACGAGGTCCGTGTGATCCCGGACGGCGAGAACGACGCGCTGATCACGGTCACGGCCGGCACGCTCGTACGGGACCTGCTGCTCCAGGCGGACCGACTGGACGCGCACGCCGGCACCGACCACGGGCGGGTGACGCTCCTGCCCGGCGAGCACACGACGTGGCGGGTCACCGGCTGGCCACAGCCCGATGCGGACGCCGCCCGCGCGGCGCTGTACTGCGTCAACGGAGGCGGAGAAGTCCGTGATTGAGCGAAGGGCACGCCGGCGCGGGCGCGTCACGATCACTGACGTGGCCGCCCGGGCCGGTGTGTCCCGCGGCGCGGTGTCCCTGGCCTTCAACAACCGGCCTGGCGTGTCGGAGGCCACGCGTGAGCGCATCATGGCGGCTGTGGTCGAGTTGGGCTGGGTGCCGAACCAGGCCGCGACCAAGCTGTCGGGTTCAGCTACCGGCGCGGGGGACACCGTCGGCCTGGTCATCGCCCGCCCGGCGCGGCAGCTCGGGCTCGAGCCCTTCTACATGGAGTTCGTCTCCGGGGTCGAGTCCGTTCTGGAGGAGCAGGGGTGTTCGCTGCTGCTGCACCTCGTGCGGGACACCGACCGGGAGATAGCCGTCCACCGCCAGTGGTGGCAGTCCCGCCGGATCGCCGGCTCCATCCTGGTCGACATCCGGCAGGACGACCCCCGGATCACCGCACTGGCGACGATCGGGCTGCCGGCCGTCGCGGTCGGCCACCCGTCCCTGACCGGCGACTTCACCTCGGTGTGGACCGACGACGAGGCCGCGGTGCACGAGGCGGTGCGTTACCTCGCAGCCCTCGGGCACCGGCGGATCGCACGGGTGGGCGGTCACCCGACGCTCGGCCACACCGTGATCCGTACCGCCGCACTCGACGCGATCGTGGCGGAACTGGGCCTGGAACCGGCCCGCAGCCTCACCACCGACTACTCCGGGGAGCAGGGCGCAAGGGCCACCCGGTCACTGCTCGCCTCCCGGGAGCGACCCACGGCGATCATCTACGACAACGACATCATGGCCGTCGCGGGTCTGTCCGTGGCCGCCGAGATGGGCCTGAGCGTGCCGAAGGACGTCAGCCTGATCGCCTGGGACGACTCCCAGCTGTGCCGGCTCACGCATCCGAACCTGTCCGCCATGAGCCACGACGTCTTCGGCTTCGGCGCCGACGTCACCCGTCGGCTGTTCGACGTCGTGCACCGCCGCAATCCCTCCTCGGGTCCCGCCGCGACACCCGTCCTGCTGCCCCGCGGCAGCAGCGCGCCCCCGCAGGACACCACCGGCTGACGTGAAGAACCACCGCACCGGTGGTCCGGGCCCGGGCCGCACTCCGCGCCCGGGTCCACCTCGTGCTGCTCTCCCGTTGCCAACCCGGCGCCGAAAGGGCAGGGGTCCCGGCGAGCGGATGTCGCCGGCACCAGCCGCGGCGCCGAGCCGCCGCGGCTGGCACGTACGCACGGTGGACGGCGCCGGGCACACCGTCCACCGTGACGATCCGGCCGGGTTCCTCCGGGGGCTGCGCGGCCGGCGCCGACGGGTACCGTCGGCAGACTCAGCCACGCAGCTCCCGGGCCGGCGTCAGGACAGCACCACTTCACCCTGGTTCAGCACCCGGGGGTGGAAGTACGCCGACTGGATCTCGGCGTTCGTGTTGTTTCCTCGCAACTGTTCGGACCACATCATGAACCACGCCCACCTGGTCTGGCTGTCGAGCAGCGCGGCGTCCGGTATCTTCCCCATCTCCCCGAGGGCCATGGGTTTTGTCCCCGCAATGCTGCGCATCTGCTGGTAGTCGGCGGAACTGGGGTGGTTTTTGTACCAGACGTCCAGTGAGACGACATCCACGTACTGGTTTCCCGGGTAGTAGTTGCTCCAGCCGCCCGCCGGATTGTCCTGCACGTTCCACACCCAGATCAGATTGTCCAGCCCTTTCGTCTCGGCGAGGTAGTCACGGGTGATCTGGTAGAGCCGCGCACTGCCGTTCGCGCCGGGACGGTTTCCCCACCAGTTCCACGATTCGTTCATCTCGTGCAGTGGTCGGAAGAGGACCGGGACGCCTGCGTTCTCGAGTTGCTGGAGGTAGGGGACGACCTCGTTGAGGCGCCGCTTCCAGGCGTTGTTCAGCGTGCTTCCCTCGGTGATGATCTGTGAGAACTGGGCGTCGGAGATGTTCGACTTCACACCGCCTTCGAACGCGCAGGTGCTTCCGCCTGTCGGTGGGCAGACGTGCCAGGTGAGGCTGACCAGCGTGCCGTTCGCCCACTCGGTCCTCGCCTGGTCGACCACCCGCTGGCGGTTGGCCACGTCAGGGGCGTTGAACATCAGGTCACCGCCCCACAGGCCGGGGTACTGCCCGGTCACGTCCTTGACCTGTTGCGTGTACTGACCGGGTGCGGAAGCCGGCTCCTTGTTGTGCTGCCCGGAGACCACGGAGTTCCCAGAAATGGAGCGGAGATAGTTCAGCACCGTCTGCTTGGGGGAGGGGGGAAACGCCTGCGCGGATTCCGTCGCAGGCCAGAAAAGGACCGCCGCGGCGACGGCTGCGACAGCCGTGACGAAGGCGACGCAGTGCCTTGTTCTTCTCATGGGCATTCCAGCTTTCATGGTCGAACCGAATTGGCTTCGCCATCAAGGTGGCCGCTGCGGAGAGGGTCGTCAATGGGGTGCGTCGCCTCATGTTCCTACGAGCTCGTAACACGATGATGATTGTGCCTTCTTGAGGCGTCTGTAGCAGATGAGACTGCAGGCGAGGGAGACGAAGGCGTTTTCGTGGAGTTCGGTGCGGCGTTCCCAGCGGACGGCCAGTCGTTTGAACTGGTGGAGCAGGGCGAAGTTCTGCTCGACGACGCAGCGGAGCCTGCCCATGCCTTTGGATGTTCGGGGAGCCCTTGCGGGAGATGACGGGCAGGACCCGGCGCTTGCGGAGCTCGTCACGGTTGGAGTCGTAGCCCTTGTCGCCGAGCAGGGCGTCGGGACGTCTGCGGGGGCAGCCGGGGCGGCCGGCGACGGGTGGGATGCCGTCGATGAGGTCGAGTGTCTGGGTGACGGTGTTGACGTTGGCCGCGGTGGTGATGGCCTTGAGCGGGGTGCCGCGTCCGTCGCAGATCAGGTGGTGTTTGCTGCCCGTCTTGCGCCGGTCGACCGGCGACGGACCGGTGTCGGCACCCCCTTTTTCGCCTGGATGTGGGAGCCGTCCACGCATGCCCTGGACCAGTCGAGCTCGCCGGCGGCGTTCAGCTCCGCGAGCAGGACCTGGTGGAGCCGGTCGAAGACGCCGGCCTCCTGCCAGCGCACCAAGCGGCGCCAGCAGGTCTGTCCAGAGCCGAACCCCAGTTCCGGTGGCAGGAGTTGCCAGGCGATGTCGTTGTGCAGCACGTACAGGATGCCCTGCAGGCACAGCCGGTCCGGCACCGGACGCGGCCCCGGCGACCGCTCAGGCCAGGGCGGCAGCAACGGCTCGATCAGAGCCCACAAGTCATCGTCCACAATCCAAGGCCGTGTACTCACACACCCCGAACGGCCGAATCCTCACATCGGTCACGCCCGACCAGGGCAAGTTCACAAGATCGTGTTACGAGCTCGTAGGGTTCCCCGCGGCTGCCGGACTCCAACAGTTCTGGGTTTTCGGGGGCAAACGCCTGGCAGAGCATGGCAGTCATCTGCGGGGTACGGACGGCGCGGGCCGGCCAGGTGCGGTCCGACGCCTCGATGAGGCGCGTCGGCCTGCTGGTCAGCCGGCGCTGTGGCCTCGTCGGGATGACGCCGTCCGGCGGAGGCGTCGAGCCAGTTGCGGCGGGCCCACGGGCCACCTTCCTCCGCCACCGAACCCAGACCCACCGCACCTGGCTCCGCGCCAACGAAGAACGCTCCCGGCGAGCAGATTCACCAGGCCGTACTCAAGGTCCCCGCCCCGGCCTGGAGGGCAGCGGTCGAGCCCGGCGGCGCGATCCGGGACGGGGCCTGGGTCGCCGAGATCACCGGCGACTGCCTCAAGGGCCGACCGAAGGGGATGCGGCTGATCGTCCGCATGGAACGGACCCACCCCGGCGCCGAGTTGAGCATCACCGACGCTCACGGCCTGCGGCTGACCTGCTTCGCCACGAACACCACCGGCATGCCGATCGCGGCACTGGAGCTGCGGCACCGCCAGCGAGCCCGAGCCGAGGACCGCATCCGGGCCGCGCGGGCCACCGGCCTGCGCAACCTGCCCCTGCACGACACCGCACAGAACCAGATCTGGCTGGAGATCGTCCAGCTTGTGCTCGACCTGCTGGCATGAATGCCCGTGCTCGCTCTGACCGGCAAAACCCGCAGGTGGGAGCCCCGACGTCTCCGGCTCCGCCTCTTCTCCGCCGCAGCCCAGATCACCACCACCGCCCGCCGCCGGCACCTGAGATTCGCACACCACTGACCCTGGACCGACGTCATCACCGACGCCCTGGCACGACTCGAAACTCTCCCGAACCCCGGCTGACCAGCGCGTTCCCGTCCCTGCAACCAGCACCACCCGACCGGAGCCGTGGAACCCGGCGCCCACCCGACGCGACAGCCGGGCCATCAGCGCGCCCACCACCGACTCGAACAACCGAAACGCCCGCCGAATAGACCGACTGACCGCCACGAAAGATCGCGGCTGGTGTGTAAGTTCACAAGCGTTCAACACGTTCAGGGTGCCGCCGTTGGCAGGAGGTTCTTCTCACCCCGGTGTGCTGATTTCATGGAGGTACGCATTACGTTCAAGGCGCAGTGGACGAACCGGCGAGGGACGCATGCACCAGGAAACTCACTTTGATCTGCCCTCCCCGCCCGCTGCCTGCGACATCCGTGCAGCGTGTGCCCGTTACTTGGAGTGGGGCTGGCGCTTGGGTTCCCTCCGCGGAGGTAGGATTTTCCGGGGTCTTTCAGGGGAGCCGTTGACACCGGCCATCGGGTTCCATTCACGACCGTCCGCGCCAGCCGTGACCAGACCTTCAACTCCTCCGCATGGAGAGTGCCCTGGAACAGACGGTTCGACGGACGGTCCACTCGGACATCATTCGAAACTTTCGCCGCCCTCCGGTAGCACGAGCTGTACGCCACGCCCTCCGTGACGAAGGAAATATCCTATGGCCAACGAGATGATCTCTAGGTCCCTCTACCGGGAAAACACTCCGAAGGCCGACACGGGGGTGACACAACCGGAGATGCCTGTCAGCCTTCGGACCTGGCCCTTTGATATGCCATTCGTTTCCCGCCGCAGCCCCGCTGTGGACCAAGTGGCCGCATGCAGTCGGGAATGGGTTCAGCGGATGGGTCTAGCCGTCGATGAGTCGGACCTACGTCGGCATGACCGTCACGGCATGACTCTGTTCGCCTGTATGAACTACCCCGATGCTGCGGTTGAGGGCCTGAATCTCATCGGTAACTGGGTTTCCTGGTGGGCGATTTGGAGTGATTTACTCGATGACCCAGATTTCCTACACGAGCCGGGCCGAGCGGAATCCTTCTTCGCCTCTCTTGCTCATGTCCTCGCGCCATCCCGAGCCCCGGGTACAAATAACTCGACCGATCCGCACATCACCGCATTCACCGACCTATGGCACCGTTGGTGCCAGGGTATGTCCCCCTCCTTCATTACCCGTACCAAGAGCAATTGGGCTGACTGGTTCGACTCCTATCTCACACGCTGCGAACAGCGGCGAGCGGGACGCATTCTCGGGGTCGACGCGTACCTGGCCCTCCGCGATCTGACCGGGGCGGTCCGGCTGGAAATGGACGCCGTGGAACGGGTCGGTGGCTACGAAGTCCCCGCCGACCTGCTGGAGTGCGGCCCGCTCCGTACCATGCGCGTGGCGACCACACGTGTGGTCAGTATCACCCAGGACGTCCAGTCCCTCACCAAAGAGGAAGCTGCCGACGATCAGCACAACTTCGTGCTCGTCCTGCAACACCAGGACGGCCTCACCCGCGATCAGGCCCTCCGGCTGATTCACGCCAGAATTCGCCACTACACGGACTCCTTTCTTGCCCAGGAAAGCGAGCTGCCCAGTTTACTGGACGCCCTTTCCATGCCGGTCGAGAACCGCGCAGTGATCTATCGATATGTCCACGACCTGCGCTCGTTAATGCGTGGCGGCTACGACTTTTGCTCCGTCTCCCGGCGGTACCAACTGTAGCTTTACGAATGGTCTGGAACGCCACCTCCGGCTCGCATTCGGTCACCATTTGAATATTCGCGTGGCAGGTAGGCTGCGTGGGGCTGTAAAGCGTTCGGCTCTATCACGTAAGAGCTCGTAACACGATCTTGTTGAAGTGTGCTGGTTGGCCGTGACCGGTGTGACGAGTCGGCCGTTCGTGATGGTGTGAGTACTCGGCCGTGGATCGTGGACGACGACTTGTGGGCGCTGATCGAGCCGCTCCTGCCGCCTTGGCTGGAACGGTCTCCAGTGCCTCGGCCGGTGCCGGACCGGCTCTGTCTGCAGGGCATCCTGTTCGTCCTCTACAACGACATAGTCTGGCAACTCCTCCCCCAGGAGCTGGGCTTCGGCTCGGGTCAGACGTGCTGGCGCCGGCTGGACCGGTGGCAGAAGGCAGGAGTCTTCGACCGGCTGCACCGGGTCCTGCTCGCCGAGCTGAACGCGGCCGGAGAGCTCGACTGGTCGCGGGCCTGCGTGGACGGCTCCCACATCCGGGCGAAAAAAGGGGTGCCGACACCGGTCCGTCGCCGGTCGACCGGCGCAAGACCGGCAGCAAGCACCACTTGATCTGCGACGGCCGAGGCACCCCGCTCAAGGTCATCACGACCGCGGCGAACGTCAACGACGTCACCCAGACCCTCGCCTTGGTCGACGGCATCCCGCCCTTCGCGGGCCGCCCCGGCCGGCCTCGTCGCCGACCAGACGCCCTGCTCGGCGACAAGGGCTGCGAGTCCAACCCGAACCGGAACGCGCTGCGCGAGCGCCGGATCCTGCCTGTCATCTCGCGCAAGGGATCACCCAACATCAAGAGCATCGGCAAGCTCCGCTGCGTCGTCGAGCAGACCTTCGCCCTGCTCCACCACTTCAAACGCCTCGCCGCCCGATGGGAACAACGCACCGAACTCCACGACGCCTTCGTCTCCCTCGCCTGCAGCCTCATCTGCTACAGACGCCTCAAGAAGACCCAGTCACGATCGTGTTACGAGCTCTACGCTGCGGGATCTTTTGCTTAACGTTTCCTGAACGCCGTGGAGATGGGGGCCGTTTATGCTCTTTCCGTCTTTCGTGCCGCAGTCCACCGGCCCGGGCGTTCCCGAATGCCCGGGCCGGTGGCGGAGGCTTCTCCGACCCGGGGTGCCTGTAGCCCGTGCGGGCCGACCTCGCGGCGGGCCGGCCTCGTCGCGTGGGGCACCTGAAGGCTCAGCCTTCCGTGTGGGCCAGCCACAGGTCGGGGCCGAAGACCTCGTAGCGGATGCGGCGGGCCGGGAAGCCCGCCTGGAGCAACTGGGCGCGGACGGCCCGCATGAAGGGCAGCGCACCGCACAGGTAGACGTCGGCGTCGACGGGAAGGTCCAGCCCCTTCAGGTCCATCAGGCCGCTGCGGGCGCCGGGCTCGGCGGCGGCGTCCTCCTCGTACCAGAACTCCGCCCGGGCGCCCGGCAGTCGGCCGACGAGGCGGCGGGTGTCCGCACGCAGGGCGTGGTCGGACGGAGAGCGGTCGGCGTGCAGCACCGTGACCGGGCGGGCGGATCCGGTCCCCACGAGGTGTTCGAGCATGCCGACCATCGGGGTGCAGCCGATGCCGGCCGAGACCAGCAGCACCGGGCTGTCGCCCTCGCCGAGGACCACGTCGCCGAACGGAGCGGACAGGGCGAGTTCGTCACCGGCCCTGACGGTGCGGTGCAACCGGTTGGAGACCTCCCCCTCGGGGGCGTCGGCCGCACTCGTGACCCGCTTCACGGTGATACGGCGCAGCCGGTCGCCGGGGGCGCCCGACAGGCTGTACTGGCGCACCTGGTGGACGCCGTCGGCCATCAGCACCCTGACGCTGACGTACTGGCCGGCGCGGGCGGCCGGCACGGCGTCCTCGTCGGCCGGGCGCAGCAGGAAGGAGACCGCGTCGGGAGTCTCCTCGCGCCGCTCCACCACCGTCCACTGCCGCCACGGGTGACGGGGGTCGACCTGGGACTCCTGGTAGAGGCGGGCCTCCATCGCGATCAGGGCGCCGGCCATCAGCCAGTACACCTCGTCCCACGCGGCGGCCACCTCCGGTGTGACCGCGTCGCCGAGTACGTCGGCGATGGCACGGAAGAGGTACTTGTGGACGACCGTGTACTGGTCCTCGGTGACACCGAGTGCGGCGTGCTTGTGGGCTATCCGGGACAGCAGCGCGTCCGGTCGGGCGTCGGGGTCGGCGAGCAGTGCCTGTGCGAAGGCCGCGATGGAACCGGCCAGAGCACGGCTCTGGCCCCCGCTGGCCTGGTTGCCGCGGTTGAACAACCCGTCGAGCAGCTCGGGCTGTTCGGCGAACATGGTGCCGTAGAACCGCTCGGTGATCTCGTCCAGGGCTCCGCCGACGGCAGGCAGGGTGGTGCGGACGACGGTGGCCGACTCGGGCGAAAGCATGGGTCTCCTCAGCAAGCGTGGCGCAAGGGGAACTGTGCTCACCATCGTGGCTGGAAACCGACCGGACCGGAGGGGCCGATCGGCCCCTCCGAGCAGGCCGATCGGCCTGCTCGAAGAGGGCCGATCGGCTCGGGTGCGCCGCATGGCCTGGGCGTCAGGAGCGGCCGGTGCCCCGGACACGGGTGGCCTGCCGCGCGTACCGACCGGCCGGGGCGGGGGAGGGTCAGGTCCCCGGCTGGTGCCCGTGGACGTGCACGTCGTCGCCGTCCCCCAGCAGCGCCCCCGCAGCACTCGCGGTACTACGGGTGCCGCGGTACAGCGGGTGCGAGGTCGGTTGATGAGGGAGCGCAGGGCCGCCGGTTCCGGTCGGCGCACGTCCCGGAAGCGACGTGGCGGCCGTGTGGCCCGGAGACGGTGGGCGTGACGCGCGGAGTCGTCACGCGGAGGAGCGGCGGTGGTTCTGGTCGCGCCAGGCCCGGGGAGAAACGCCGTACGCGTGCTTGAACACCTTGCTGAAGTGGGCCGCGTTCACGAAGCCCCAGCCCCGCCCTATCGCCGCGATGCTCCTCAACCGCCCCTTCGGACCGGCGAGTTCGCGCTTGCATTCGGCCAGGCGGCGCGCGCGAATCCAGTCGCCGAGGCTGATGCCGGAATGGGACAGCACCGCGTAGAGGTGTCGTACGGAGATGCCGTGAGCTGAGGCGATCTGTGCCGCCGACAGGCCGGGATCAGCCAGATGCTCCCGGATGTAGTGAGTGATCCGCAGGCTGAGTGTCGCCTCCAGCGACGCCTTGGCCGGACCGGGGTCGCCACGTTGGGAGACCAGGACGGCGCGGAGCAGTTCGACGCTGGGATCCACGACGGACTCGGCGTGCACGCTCCGGTGTACCTCCTCGCTGACGGCCAGTTGGGAGAAGTAGTGGTAGGCGAGACGTGCAAGTGGGTTGCCGGATCCCAGTGTGACCGTGGTGGTGTCCCGCAGGACCCGGTCGGGCAGGGCGAGTGCCGCGAGGGGGAAGCGTAAGAAGTGGTGGTCGACTCCCTCCTCGAAGAGAAGCGTGTAGGGAGCGTTCGACTGGAAGACGGCGAACTCGCCCGGATGCAGCACGCATTGGCGACCGTTCTGTGCTCCCATGCTGGTGCCCGCCACCTGCAGGCTGAGGAAGAGGGACGGCTCCTCGTCCTTCCGGACCAGATGCTCGGTCCGGCGGAGAGTGGCCGCGCTCGCACGGGCGGAACAGATCCTCAGAGGGCCGACGGTGCTTATCTGCATCCGCGCGGAGATGTCCTCGGCCGGAGCACGGTGGTCGATGTCGACCACCACCACGGATTCCCACACCGCGTGCCGGATCACTTCCTCCCGGTCCCGCGGCGGTATGAACGCGGTGTCCAGGGTCGGGCTCACGGGGCAGTCCTCTGCCGGCACAGGCCGTGCGGTCGGCCCGGCACCACCTCGGCTCGTCGCCGCACAAGCCCCCCTCGACAGGACGGTTCCCGGCATCAGTCTGGAGGACTCCCACCCGCTGTGCAACGGCTCTGACGGGCAGTTCTCCGCTGGGAGTTCGCCCTCTCGGAGGGCGAGCCGACGGTTCAGCGCCACTGGCAAAGTTCCCTGCACGAGCGACACATTTCCGAGCCCTCGATGACCCTAGGGTCCATGACCGAGGCCGACACCGGCCTCGGCTGCACAGGTGTGATCGACGGATGGTCGTCGACGATCCGGCAGCCTCCCCGCAGCGGGTCTTCACGAGCCCGGGGAGGTCGAGGCCGGACCTGTGTGGTGGGGGGCAGCAGTCCTGGCATGCACCGTGCGGTCCTGGTGACCGGGTGGATGTCCGGCGCGGCGTCCCGGAACCTACCGTCTGCAGGAATGGGAAGCTCGATGTCGCTGAAGACCAGACTCACCGCATCTCTGTTCGCCGTGGGTGTCGCCGCTGCCGCGCTGCCCCTGGCCGCCTCGCCTGCGCAGGCCGCCAGCATGCACGGCTGCAAGTACCCGAACGTCTGCCTGTACAAGGGGTCCTACACGTCCGGCTCCATCTGGGGCCGGTACCAGGACCCGGGCTACCAGTCCATGCCGAGCGCCTACCGGAACGTCACGGACGCGGTGGTCAACACGCGCAACGACGACTCCGTCTGGCTGCTCGACACCGGCCCGTCCCCCGACCGGTACATCTGCATCCCGCGGAACACCGCCGTGAACCTCGGGGCCTACGCCCACCCCAATGGAGGCACGTGGGCGAACGACGTCGACGTGATCAACATCTGGCAGCCGTCGGACAACGGGCTGTGCAGCGGTACCACCCAGGTGCGACAGGGCAGCAAGCCTGACGGCTGGCGCCCCTGAGCCTGACGCTCGGCGTCGCGGGTCACTCGACCTAGCGAGTTCCCCAGGGGCGCCGAACTCCCCGGGCCCCCGGTCCGTCGGGGACCACGGGCCGGGAAGCGGGTCCGACCGCACGGAGCAGGAGAACCAGGGGAACGCCGTCCTGCTCCGTGCGGTGGCCTGAACGCGGGAGTGGAGGTCCGGGCCCGCCCGGGGCACGTTCCGGGAGCGCCGCACCTCAGCGGGGCACTCCGCCGGCGCCGGGCGGTCCCGCGTCGCAGCCCTCGTCGACCAGGGTGCCAGGCGGCCCGGGCCGCCGGGTTCGGGGCACGTAGAGTGGGAGGCCGTGTGTCGCTCCGCGTCGCGAGGCGGAGCGCCGGGACACGACATGCACAGGGCAGCGTGCCGAGGGAAGACGGACGGGGAAGCGGCGTGTACGACGACGGACAGCCCGGCCACCACGAGGCGACGAGGACGCTGAGGTGAGCCTGTTCGCCATCAGCGACCTCCACGTTCGCTACGCCGAGAACCGTGACATCGTCGAGGGTCTGCGACCGGAGTCGGACGACGACTGGCTGGTGGTCGCCGGAGACGTCGCCGAGACCTTCGAGGACGTCGTCTGGGCGCTCAGCACCCTGAACGACCGCTTCGCCAAGGTCATCTGGACTCCCGGCAACCACGAACTGTGGACACCGCCGAACGACCCGGTCCAACTCCGGGGCGAAGAACGCTACCTGCACCTGGTCCAGACCCTGCGCGGTCTCGGAGTGGTCACGCCCGAGGACCCCTACCCGGTGTGGCAGGGCCCTGGCGGGCCGGCCGTGGTCGCGCCGCTGTTCGTGCTCTACGACTACACGTTCCGGCCCGAAGGCACGTACGGCAAGGAAGGGGCGCTCAGCGTCGCCCACGACGCGGGCGTGATCGCCACCGACGAGTACTTCCTGCACCCGGACCCGTACCCCAGCCGCGAGGCGTGGTGCCAGGAACGACTGGCCTACACCCGCTCGCGACTGGACCGGCTCGACCCCGCTCTGCCCACCGTGCTCGTCAACCACTTCCCGCTGGTGCGTGAGCCCACCCGCATCCTGCACTACCCGGAGTTCGCGCTGTGGTGCGGCACGGAGGCCACGGCCGACTGGCACGTGCGGTACCGCGCGACCGCCGTCGTCTACGGGCATCTGCACATTCCGCGCACCATCGAGTGCGACGGGGTGCCGCACCGCGAGGTGTCGCTCGGATACCCGCGTGAGTGGCGCAGCCGCCCGTTCGCCCCCGCCGGACTCTGCCGCATCCTCCCCGAGCCGGGCGGGCGGTGACCGCCGTCGTCGGCAGGCGCGGGCTGCTCGCCCGGTTGCTCCCCGACGACGTGGTGGCCGGTGCACCGCCCACAGGCGCATCGGCCGAGCTTCTGGTACCCGATATGCACGCCTCCGGACCGGCGTTGAGCCTTTCGCCCGCTCAGCTCAACCGCTTGCGAGCTCGACGACGCTGGAGCTGGGCGGGCGGTGATGTCACGCACGCGTTGTTTCCGTCACGGTTGAAACGCGGGAGGGCTGGAACTTCAAGCGGATTGTTCCGCTGCTAGCCAAGGGTTGTGCCGTCTGGCACCGCTCTGGAACGTGTGGTCGGCTGAGCGATCGAGGTGGGGTTCGGTGACAGCCTGGTCTTGTCTGACCTGGGCTGACAGTGGGAGCGCCCCTGCCTCAGAAGCACCCATCGGCTTCGATAGTCTGCGCCAGTGGCTGACGCTTCGCTGAGATTCATGATCGACGCCGATCATGGGCAGTTCTACGTCCAAGACCTTGATCCCTATGACGCGTGGCTCGCCGAGCACGCGATGGACCCGGACCTGGCGCCCGCGGGCTGGACGGACGAAGCGGTCTACGTCCACCGCATCGGTGTTGAACCGCACTCGATCTCTGTCGGCACAGCTCGGGACGGCATCGTCGAGTCACTGATCACTGTTCACGCTTCCGCGCCGACGACTGACCCGGCGGCCGAGCACATCGTGGAGACCGAACTTGACGTGCCAACCGGTCAGCTCACCATGTCCAGCCCAGGGACCGATCCTGCCGACGGGCCGAGCCTGACTGTTCCCGCTGGATTGCTACGCGCTCGGGTCTCTTACGTCCCGGCCGGACCACCACCGGTCGGCACTGACGGACGTCCCGGTGACCACTTCCTGTATCAGCTGGATCTTTGGCCCTCCGACCGCGAGTACGGGCTCGTCGTTGTCAGGCAAGGGCCGGAAATCTGGGCAGGGTAGGTCCTCCTGCACCGCTCGCCCGTCGGCTTGGTGTGCCATGGGGCGACTACATGCTCACGTTCTTATGCGGGCCAGCCCTTCGCCTCCGCTAGGGCAGGGAGTGGTACGGCGAGTACGACGGCGAGTCGAGAGTGCGGAAGGTGCGTGGTCGCAAGGCCGCGACGAAACAGAAGGCGTCGGACGTGGAGCAGGCGCGACGTGTTCGGTGGGGCAGCGAAGGGCTGCCCCACCGGTGGGTCACACGCGTGAGTCGGCGGCCAGCGTCGTGAACGCCGACCAGGCGTCGCGGGAGACAGCCAGGGACGGCCGCTCGGTGTCCTTCGAGTCGCGGACAAGGACGACGTTGGCCCGCATGGCGACCTCAACGCAGTTGTCGCCACCCCCGCCGCTGTAGCTGCTCTTGAACCAGACCAGCTCGCTGGTGCTCATAGCGCTCCTCGCATCTGCTCCAGCAGGCTCGCCGTGGCGTGATGACTCAGAGCCTGCGAACGCATCCTGCCATAGCGCTGCAGCATGTGACTTACCGATTTCGGGTCACTGATGAGCATGCTGGTCCCGTGGCCCTCAACGTAGCCGACCCAGCGGTGATCGGGTGTCTCCGCAAGGTACATCTCGCCCTCGGAGCCGGAGTGGTCCTCTTGGAGCAGGGGCATGACCTGGATCTCCACGTTGCGGAGACGGCCCGCATCCAGGAGGGTGCTGAGCAGCGCGTACGTGACCTCGGCACCTGCCAGATGGCGGTCCAACAGCGCTTGCTCAATGACGAAACTGAAGGTCGTGTTGGGGCGATCGGCGAGAAGTTCCTGTCGGGCCAACCGCGCCGCTACCTGCCGCTCGGACTGCTCCTCGGTGAGCGGAGGAATGTGCCGATCGAAGAGAGCACGAATGTACGGCTCAGGCTGCAACAGCCCCGGGATCGCTCGGCACTCGTACGCGTACAGCGAGATCGCGTCCTCCTCGATCCCCGCCCACTGCCGGAACCACGACGCCAGTCCCGCCTTTCGCGTGAGGCTCCTCGCCGCCGCACCCAGCACCCGCCCCGCGACCGCCCCCAGTGCCTCCTCGGACCGGTCCAGCAGGTCCCGCGGCGGGAAGCGCTTGCCCTGTTCGATCTTGGCGATGTAGGCGACCGAATACCGCACCAACGGCGCGAACTGCTCCTGGGTCAGGCCGGCTTCCTCTCTCAGTGCCTTGAGCACCGCGCCGAAGGTCTTCAGACTGTCCGACAGCTCGGGCTCACAGTTGCCGCCTCCGCCCCCGCCCTGCCCGGCGCTCCCGCCCGCCCCGCCGCCGTTGCCCGTCGCCATCGCAGCCGCCTTCCCCTGTGCCGCCGGGCCGTACCCGTGCCGGGCCCGGACGCTTGCCGTACCGTGTGCCGCGCGCGCTGCGCCACGCACGACACACCCATCGTCACGCACGGCGACCGACCCGGTCCAGCGAGTCAACCAGTACAGCGTGATCTGTATCAGCGCCGGACCTGCCGACGGTCTCCCCTCTCCGGACAGGGTGATCGTCATGTCAGCCCCACGCGTGCACACCCCCACTCCCGCCGACACGTTCGCGCAGCGCTTCTCCGCCACCCGGCGCGGTGCGCGCCTCGCCCGACTGCTCGCCGCGCACCAACTCACCGCGTGGGGGCATCCGCACGGAACCGAGGCGCACGACACCGTCGTGCTGGTGGTGGCCGAGCTCGCGGCGAACGCCGTCCTCCACGGCCGTGTGCCGGGACGGGACTTCGCCCTGTCCCTGTCCCGTGACGAGAGCCGGGGCGTGCTCCGTGTCGAGGTGACGGACACGCACCCCGCCCGGCCGGCGCGGCTGGCGCCAGGCCCGGACGAGGACGGTGGCCGCGGCCTGCTGCTCGTCGACGCGCTCGCCGCCGACTGGGGCGTACGCGACCGCCTCGGCCCCGGCAAGACGGTGTGGGCGGAGTGCGTCCTCCGCTCTGAGCCGGCGGCGCCCGGTCCGCGCTCACTGACGGAATGATCGCTGCCATCCGGAGTTCGACGGCAGCAGCCGACCCGGCACGCTCCCACGTGATCCGCGTGCCGACTCAGGGCTTCGTCCCGGAAGGAACGTCCCCATGCCCAGGACCACGCAGCTCCGCACGTACACCGTCCGAGAAGGCCTGGTGGACGAGTGGGTCGAGCGGTGGCGCCAGGAGATCGTCCCGTTGCGCCTGGAGTTGGGGTTCACCATCGGGGGAGCGTGGGTCGACCGCGAGCGGAACCACTTCGTCTGGCTGATCTCGTACGACGGCCCCGACACGTTCGCCGAGCGCAACGCCATGTACTGGGAGTCGCCCGCTCGTAAGGCCATGGACCTCGACCCGGACGACTACCTGCTGCACACCGACGACCGCACGGTCGAGGAACGCTACTGAGTCCCCCCGCCGCGCTCACCCTCTTGCGCGGTCTGTCCGCGTGGGGAGTCGGGTTTCTCTACCATGGCGACTTCGATCGGGGCGGTGTGTTGCGCATTGCCGTGGCGCTGGCGGGCAGCGTCCCTTGGCGGCCGTGGCGCTACACGGCCGACCACTACCGGGAGGCGGTGAGCGTGCTGGCCGAAACGCCGTGCCTGACGGGTCCACCCGCCGCTACTCCCGGGGACCCGGCTCTGGCTGAGGCTCTTGCCGAGCGGGGTGTACGGGTCGAGGAGGAAGCGGTGCTGGACGAGCTGCTCGCGGACCTCGGGAAGTGGGTCCGTTGAGCCGCGTCCCGCTCTCGGCAGGGCGAGCGCAACCGCCCGCCCACGGTGGACATGTGGCCGGTCGGCCGGCGGCGTCGCTGCCCCCCGCCCTGCACGCGTGGTTTGGGCTGGCGTCGGGCCTCGCCGCATTGGTGGTCGCCGGGATCGGGGTGCTGTACGCCGGTGACAGCGAACCGGGCTCGGTGGACGCGTGGGTGTGGGCGGTGGTGCACGGCGTGGGGGAGCCGTGGCGGGGCGTCGCGCTGGCTGTGGACTTCCTCGGGGAACCGGTGGGCGCGGCGGCGTTGGTCGTGGCCGCCGTGGCGGGGTGCCTGCTGCTTCGGAGTCCTCGGGCGGCGGTGCTCGTCGTCGTCGGCACCGGCGTTGCCGTGGGGGTGACGAAGCTGGTCAAGCCGCTGGTGGGGCGCACCATCCACGACGGTCACCTGTCCTATCCGAGCGGGCACACCGCCTTTCTCGCAGCGCTCGCCCTCGTCGTGGCGCTGCTCGCGGCCGGCCGGCTCGGTCTCGGCAGGGCGGCCGGAACGTCGCTCGTGCTCGCCTCGGGGCTGGTGGCCGGCGGCGTCATGGGGTGGGCGCAGGTCGCCCTGGGCGCGCACTACCCGACCGACGCGCTCGGCGGCTGGTGCACCGCGCTGGCGGTGGTGCCGGCGACCGCGTGGCTGGTCGACCGGGCGACTGGGCGGCCTGACGTCCAACCCCCGGCCAAGTAAGCACTTTTGACGTCCCACCACGTCACGCCCGGCGACGGAAGGCGGGCTTCACCGCTCGTCCGCCCATCCACGGCGTGGGGTCGGCGGCGTCCAGGGCCTTGCGGTACACCGCGCAGGCGTCGGCCACCACGTCGACGGTGTGATCGATGTCGGCCTCGTCGAGTGCGCTGCTCACCACGAACGACGGGGCCAGCACCCCGCCGGTGAGGAGCCGGCGCAGGAACAGGGTGCGGTACGCCTGGGACGGCTGCAGGTTCTCGTCGAGGGTGGCGAAGACCAGGTTGCTGGCCCGGCCCCGGACGACGACGTGGTCGGCGACGCCCATGGCGGCGGCGGCCTCGCGGACGCCGGCGGCCAGCCGTTCGCCCAGGGTGTGCAGTCGCGCGGTGACGCCCTCCTCGACGTAGGTGGTGAGGACGGCCGTCGCGGCTGCCAGGGAGTGCGTCTCCGCGCCGTGGGTGGTGGAGAGCAGGAACACCCGGTCTCCCGAGTAGCGCAGGCCGCCCTGTTCCATCAGCTCGCGGCGCCCGGCGAGCGCGGCGACGGCGAAGCCGTTGCCCAGTGCCTTGCCGAACGTGGAGAGGTCGGGTGTGACGCCGTACAGGCCCTGGGCGCCCGCCTCGGACCAGCGGAACCCGGTGATCATCTCGTCGAAGACCAGCACGCAGCCGTGCCGGGTGGCCAGCTCCCGCAGTCCGGCGAGGTATCCGGGCGGGGGCTCGGTGTGGGTGGCGGGTTCGAGGATCAGGCAGGCGATCTCGCCCCGGTGCCGGGTGAGTACCTCCTCCGTGGCGGCCAGGTCGCCGTAGGGGAACGTCACGGTCAGCTCGTTGGTCGACTCCGGAACACCGGCGGACATCGGCGTGGTGCCGATGAACCAGTCGTCGGTGGAGAAGAACGGGTGGTCGGCGCAGAGGGCCACACGCGGGCGCCCGGTGGCGGCGCGGGCGAGGCGTACCGCGGCGGTGGTGGCGTCGGAGCCGTTCTTCGCGAACTTCACCATCTCGGCGGTCGGCACCGTCGCCAGGAAGCGTTCCGCTGCCTCGACCTCCACGACGGACGGGCGCACGAAGTTGCTGCCACGGTCGAGTTGGTGCCGGACGGCTGCCAGCACGCGGGGGTGGGCGTGGCCGAGGCTGACCGACCGCAGGCCGGAGCCGTACTCGACGTAGCGGTTGCCGTCGACGTCCCACACGTGGGCACCTCGGCCGTGGCTGATGACCGGGGCCAGGTTCTCCGGGTACTGGTCGTCGCCCTTGGCGTAGGTGTGCGCGCCTCCGGGGATCATGGCGTGCAGCCGCTCGTTCGCCGCCCGGGAGCGGGGGAGCGGCAGCTCCGAACCGTTCTCCTCGGTGTTCCGCGAGGTGTCCACGCGGCCTCAACTCTCCTTCTGCCGCAGGGCGTCGGAGAGGCTCGGTGCCTCCCGGTCCCGCTCGGACATCAAGGTGGCCGGCAAGGGCCAGGGGATGGCGAGCTCCGGGTCGTCGAAGGCGATCGTCACGTCCTCGGCCGGATCGTGCGCGCGGTCGATCCGGTACGAGACGTCGGCGGTATCGGTCAGGGCCTGGAAACCGTGTGCGCACCCCGCCGGGACGTAGAGGGTCGTCTGCGTCTCGTCGGACAGTTCGAAGAAGGCCCGGTTGCGGTAGGTCGGCGAGTCGGTCCGCAGGTCCACGACGACGTCGAAGACCCTCCCGTACGAGCACCGCACGAGCTTGGCCTCGCCGGCGCCGGAGCGCAGGTGCAGGCCGCGCAGCACACCGCGGACCGAGCGGGACAGGCTGTCCTGGACGAAGGCGTCCGGGTCGAGGCCCACCGAGCGGACCACGTCGGCGTCGAAGGTGCGGCAGAAGAACCCGCGTTCGTCGGCGTAGGGGGTGGGTTCGAACAGGTAGGCGCCGGCGATCGCCGGGACCTCGGTGGCCTTCATGGCAGTCGGTTGGGTTCCGGTCGTGTTCATGGGGTCTCCCGCAAGGAGTGGGCGTGGCCGGGCGCCGGAAAGAGGGCGGCTGACAGGGCGGTGAACTGGTCCTCCAGGCGTCGGGCGGCGGCCCGGTTCCGCTCGGTGAGCGTCCGCCGCAGTTCCGCCGATCGCTGCTCCAGCTCCCGGAACTGCGTGAGCAGCAGGTTGACGTCGACCTCGCGCGCCGGGTGGCAGTAGGCGTTCAGGCCCATCTGCGCCATGAGCGCGTCGCTCTTCGCCGCGTAGCTCAGTGCGAGCGTCGGCGTGCCGACCTTCAGCGCGCAGACCAGGTTGTGGTGCCGGGTCGCCACGACGGTGCCGGCAGCCGTCATCTCCTCCATCAGGTCGGCCAGCGAGGCCGCCTCGGCGGCGGTGACCAGCGGCGAGTCCACGGCGTCGAGCACCGCGGCGACCACCGCCTCGTCGGCCCCGTCGCCGGTGACCAGCCGGACCGGTCTGCCGTCCTCGACCAGCGCGCGGACGAAGCGGGTGACGCCGTCGAGGTAGCGCCGGTGGATCTGCTCGGCCCGGGAGCGGTCGTCGTCGCCGCCGTGGAAGTCCATGACACCGACGCAGACCGGGTCCGGCAGCCCCTCTGCGGGGCCCGGCAGTCCTTCCGGGCGCGGGCGCGGGGGAGTGCTCGCCGGAGGCGTCGGCAGGGCGAAGGCGAGGTCGGGGTAGACCTCGTCGCGCGCGGTGTCCACGCCCATCGCCCGCATCGCGTCGCGGGACAGGGCGTCCCGGTACGAACGGTAGGCGGCGAGCCGCGCCGACCAGCGCACCAGGGTCCGGGTCGGCCGGTTGCCGATGGCGGCGGCACCGACGCTGACGAGCGCGACCCGGGTGCGGAACAGCCGGCCGGTCGCGCAGAGCAGGAACAGGGAGTAGGGGAAGCCCCAGGGCCGCAGCGGCAGCGTGGCCTCCAGCACGCCCATGCCCGGCACGATCACCACGTCGTGCCGGCGCACCCAGGCCGCGGTGCGGAAGGCGTCGACGAGCTTGCCCAGGGCCTTCGCCGCGATCGCGCCCGCACGTGACGCGGTCCGGTACTCCCCGCGGTACCAGTGCAGCCGCGTCGCGGGAATGCCGTACCGGGCCGTGACGACCTCGGGTCCGCCGCACAGCGCGTCCACGACCGCCTCCGGCTGCTCGCGCCGGAGGTAACCGAGCACGGCTTCGAGTGAGCCGTCGTTGCCGAGGTTGCCGGAGCCGAGCAGCCCGAACACCCCGACGCGCACCGGCGTTCCGTCCGCGGGTGTCATGCCTGCCGCCCCTCGCGCCCTGCGACGAGCGCGTCGACGGAGACGGTGAGCAGGGCCGGATCGACCGGGGCGCGGTCCTCGACGCGTTCGCCGGCGCCCGGCCGGACCCGGCTGG
>NZ_BAAHCA010000013.1:0-27321 GCF_054776295.1 Streptomyces sparsus | reverse complement strand
GCCGGGCCCGGCGCAGCCGCCGCGCGTCCAACTCCGACACCGGCCGATCCAACAGCGCGATGCACACATCCAGCAGCTCGACTTCCGCCTCAATGACGGGCATCTCGTGCTCGATGGTGTCCAGCTCAGCAGCGGTCGGCTCCGCATCAAGCGCAGGGACCGCCGCCAGTGCGACGATGTTCCTCATGGGTCGTGTTCTCCCTAGTAGGTGCGACGGCCCAGACAGCGGCCCCGGTGGTAGGACACCGGGGCCGCACGCCGTCAGGAAAGAAGCAGCAGTGCGCAGCGGCGTGTGCCGCTGGCGTGGGCGGGAAGGGAATCGCACCCTCGCCCCCGCAGGGGCCCTCTACGGCCCCGCCCTCGGTTCGCTCCCGCCGACACCCCACACACCTCCATCCGAGGGGGTGTCAGCGGAACCTCATGCAGTTGTGAAAGGGCAAGCGCTGCCTTTCGACCCGTTTCAGGAGGCCGTCCGGGCGCAGCAAACTAGAACCCCAAGAGGTGCTGTCCTCAACTCCTCTTTAGGACTAGACATGACTATGACGGCCCGCACAGCAATCGTCAACACCTCATGAGGACTTATGCTTGGTCAGCTCGACCAACCCAGGACGGTGGATGCCAGATGGCCAAGGCGTATGAGCGGATCGCTGACGATCTGCGGCAGCAGATCCGCAGCGGCGAGTTGAAGCCAGGTGAACGACTGCCAGCCGAAACCGCGCTGGTAGAGCGCTACCGCCGTAGCTTGCCGACAGTGCGGCAGGCACTGGGCACTCTCCAGGCAGAAGGACTGATCGAGAAGCAGCACGGACGGGGCAACATCGTCCGCAAGCCGCGCCGTTTGGTTGAGCGGAGCAACGGACGACACCAGTGGGAGAAGGATCGGGCACGTCAGTCGGAAGCCGAGCGTCGCAAGACGGGCGCGACCGAACATGACACCGGCCTGGAACTACCCGACCTGGTCTTCAGCGCGGAGTACCAGGACGCGACAGTCGATGACGACCTTGCGTCCGTCTTTGACGTAGCCGTCGGCACACCTCTACTCGAACGCGTCTACCGCACGTGGTACCGCGAGGAGGAGGCACCGTTCAACCTGGCGCACTCCTACCTGCTGCGCGGGGTGATCGAAGCGAACCCTGCCCTGCTTGACCAGGCGAACGAGCCGTGGCCGGGGGGGACGCAGAACCAGTTGCACACAGTCGGCATCGAACTCGACCGCATCGTTGAGCACGTCAGCGCTCGACCGCCAACGGCGGAAGAGGCAGAGGAACTTGGCCTGTCGGCCGGCGTCTCCGTGCTGATCCTGCGCAAGATCTCCATCGACACCACCGGACGGACAGTAGAGGTATCCGACGTGACGTTGCCGGGCGACCGAACCGAGATGGTGTTCACGACTCCCCTCAAGCGGTGGTGAGGGTGACCAACACTATTTCGATCATCACCGCCGTACATGCCCCTGCCGCTCATCACCTCGGGGACGCGTACCGGTCGTTGACAGCCCAGGAGCTCCCGGACGGCTGGGACTGGCAGTGGGTGGTGCAGGAGGACGGTGAGACGGATGCCGTGGCTCCATACCTACCCGACGATCCGCGGTTGAGCTTCGGGCAGGGGCGGCCCGGCCGCGCTGGTGTCGCCCGGACGCTGGCGCTGTCTCGCGCCGTTGGCACCTACGTCAAGGTGCTGGACGCAGACGACCAGCTCACCCCCGGCGCGCTCGCTCGTGACCTTGCGGCGCTCTCACAGCCCGGGGTGAGTTGGTCAACGTCACGAGTACTCGACCTCTTGCCGGACGGCTCCACCGTCGGCTTCGACCAGGACCCGTCAGCGGGCCCGATCCAGAGAGGCGAAGTGCTGGACCACTGGCGTACGCACGACTACCGGGCGCAGGTGCATCCAGCCACGCTTGCCGCTCCTCGGAAGCTAGTGCTGGCTCTCGGGGGTTGGATGGCGTTGCCGGCCTCGGAGGACACAGGCCTTCTCATGGCGCTCAACGCAGTGAGCACGGGGTGGTTCACGGCCGAAACGGGTCTGCTGTACCGCAAGTGGCCGGGACAGGTGACCAGCGATGCGGCTCACGAGCACGCTGGCGAGCGGAATGCCCGCATGGCCGTCGTGGAAGCCCGCGCACTCGCACTCGCAGAGACCGGGTGGCAGGTACACACTCCAGGCGCATGACGGCAAGCCGCAACGGGGCGCACCACAGGAACAGCCCGGCGCCATTGGCGCCAGCCAGGCAATACCAGAGGTATTGCACGAGCCCGTCTGAATATGGCGCTACCCAGTCTCCGGGAATAGCGGAATCACACCGTCACGGGAAGACGAATCTTCATCTTCCTGAACTACCTGAGAGGGATATTCATTTACCGGAGTCCTTGATGTAACAGTCCTGAACAGCCCTGTCGTCACACGGGCTTCCCGTGCCAGGGCGGCATCGCCCACTCCCACTCTCGCAAGAATCTCCACAGCTCTTGGATAAAGCGAGGGTTGCTCAACTGGCGGCATTTCTCCCGGCTCCCGTCGACGCCACCCTCTAGACGACAAGTAGGAAATTGCGTTTCTATAAGTTACGTCGCTCATGACGCCAAGCGATCTGGAACGGTACAGAAGAGCCTGGAGACTGACGCCCCATGTTTCCTTCAAGATTGCCAAGGTCCGCCAGTTCACTTTCGCAGGGAGAAGCTCCCGGAGCTCCTCGGCCGGCAGCAGGAATTCTGCTGCGAACCTATGGGCCTGATTCTCAACGATCTTACTACCGGGCTCAGCGTCCACATGCATGACCAGGTGACCTAGCTCATGGGCTAGGTCGAAGCGCTGACGGTAGTAATCCTCTTTCATCGGGTTCAGCACAACGGTAGGCCGATAGCCATCATCAAAAGAATATGCATCCACCGCCGCTGTTTGCGAGGGGCTAAAAACAACGACTACCCCGTTATTTTCAGCCAGCCGCGCAAGATGGCCTACTGGGCCGCGTTGAATATCCCAACTCTTGCGCAGCAAAGTGGCCGCCTCCTCAGGCAGGTCACTCTCATCGTCATCCACGTCGACGCTCAAGCGCGGCACGTTGGGTTCGGGGAATTCCACGTGCCGCTCAAGGGTCGCCCCTACGTCGCCTGCGATCATGCCGTAGGCATAAGCTTGATCGCGGGCGATCTGCGTGGTTGAACGCAGCGAGCGGAAGTGCGGAACGGTGTCTGTTGCAGACGCCTGATGAGGACCCGGGAGAAAGAACCCCGGCTCAACAGTGAGCGTTAGACACAACTGCGCTACGGTCGCTGGCGCAGGTCGCTTTGAATTGTTCTCGTACGCAGCGACGGCAGTCGGACTCTTCCCGATCTTCGCGGCAAGTGCATTCTTCCGAAGGCCAGCCAACTGCCGAGCGAGCGTCAAACGTCGTCCGTCGAATAGGCGGGAGGCGTCACCTACCTGCACTTCGGTGCGACGAGAAATGTCCATGGCCATTAACTCGTTTCATTACCTGTCATTCTCCTTTCGCCCCTCACGGCGAAGGCGAACGACTGCGTCGGGGACACTGGGCGCTCCGGACGGAGGGGGCGGGATCGCCGGGAGCAGGCCGGTGCCGGGGTTTCCGGGGTTCGCAGCAAGTAGATCATGCTTCCAGTGCCACGCCGCCCCGCCCCCCTTGTTCAGGCGAGAGCGTCCCAGAATGAGCTCTCTGATACCCAGTTCTCGTTCCACGCTGTGCGCTACTACAAGCGTGGTTACATCAGAATCATCCAGTTGCGCGTTGAGCGCGTGGAAGATCGCTTCTAGACCATCTTGCACCTCATCGACCAAAGGCAGCATGGGCTGATCGGGGTTCAACTGAGAGGCGGCACGCTGCTTCGTTCGACTCTTCCGTGGCCACGGAATCCTGTTGCTCTCCCCGTACGTGAAAGATGCCAACAGCCAGCGCCAATCACCACAGCGCCACCCAGGAGAACCGCTGACGTCTGACCGCACCACAGTCCCGGGTGCAATTACAGGCATCTTCCGGTACTCACCCGGCGCCAACCCACTGGCGACGACGTCAAGCCCGGCCATTGCGGCGGCCGAATCCGTAGCGAACTTGCCAGTCGAGAACACCCGGTCAAGGCGGTCACAGAACAGCGTATGAGCGAGCGTGCCGACCACCGCCTGCCCATGCCCCGTGTCTGGGTCATAGTCCTGCATCGTTCGCCGATAGGCGGACGTACCTGCCCAGAGGACGCCAGCCAGCGCACCGGCAGCACCAAGGTCTTCTAGCGCATCCTGCTGCTCGCTCATGCAACTGACTGTACCTCAGCCCAGTAACTGGCGCATCAAAATGAACCACTCGTGCGTGTCAGGCGTGAACAAGTAAACCGAACACGTGATCTATTCATGGGGTGAACCTATCGTCTGCCGTCGCGTCGCGCTACCGCCCAAGCAGCGCGTCTCAGCGCACCACCTTGCACCACCTGTGGCGGTAAACCGGGGTCAACAGCGGTCAACGTGAGGGGTGCTACGTGAGGCGGCTAACCCCATCGCTCCAGGCCACACGGTCCTGGCAGAAGTTCAGCGCATGATTCCCAAGCTCAGAGCGCGGGTTCGATTCCCGTCGCCCGCTCCACACCGAACCCCCAGGTCAGCGACCTGGGGGTTTTTGTTGTCCGGTGACGTGGGCGGTGCTCCCAGAACCCCGCGGTGGGGTCGGGGTGCGGGTAATCGTCGACCGGCCCACTGCGGGCGATCCCGGGTGCGGCCTGGGCCACACCCGGGATCGCATCGAGGACGAGTCGGAAGCGGCGAATCGCGTCCGTCAGTCCTTCACCGGTTCGCCCTGGTGCTCCGGTTCCAGCTCCGGCTCGGGCTCCGGCTCCCGTTCCAGCCGGCGGATGCCGAAGTCGCGGGTGAGAGGCGACAGATAGGCCAGCAGTGCGGAGAAGACCATGCCGCTCCAGCAGAAGACGGCCCACGGCGCGAAGTCGAAGTTCGCCACGCCCAGCGTCCCGGCCATGAACGCGCCGGAGACGGTCCAGGGCATGAGGACCTCGGTGAGGGTGACCGAGTCCTCCATGCTGCGCGAGAGGTTGGTCGGGTGCAGGTTCCGCTTCTTGAACGCCTTGCCGTAGAGGTCGTTGATGAGGAAGTAGGTGACCAGGGCGTTCGACGTGCCGTTGACGACGGTGAAGCCGGAGAGCAGCGTGGCCAGCACGAGGCTGCCGGTCGATCGCAGCTTGTCGATCAGCTTGCTGAGCAGGAGACGGAGCACGCCGGAGTTCTCCAGCGCCGCGGCGAAGAAAAACGCGCAGAAGACGAAGAACGCCGGGCCGTACATCGACTGCAGGCCACCGCGGTTGACCAGTTCGGTGAGGGGGTCCGAGACGTCGCGGGACAGCATGTCGGTGGTGAAACCGGAGACGGCGGCGTCGAACGTGTGGCCGATGCTGAAGCCCTGGACGAGCACGGCGAGGACGGCGGCGGTCGCCGAGGAAAGGAAGAGCACGATCAACGGGGGCTTGCGCATGATCGAGCCGACGAGGACCACGGCCGGCGGCAGGAGCAGCACCGGGTTGAGAGTGAAGAGTCCCTGCAACTCGTCGACGGTGCCGTCGATGACGTCGAGGTCGACCGACCCCGCGTCGATCGAGAGTCCGGCGATCAGGAAGACCACGGCCGCGAGGATCGACGACGGCACCGACGTGTAGAGCATGTGGCGAATGTGCTCGTAGATGTTGGCGCCGGCCGCCAGCGCGCTCACGTTCGTGGTGTCGGAGAGCGGTGAGAGCTTGTCGCCGAAGTAGGCACCCGAGACCACGGCGCCGGCGGTGATCGCCAGCGAGACGTCCATCGTGGCGGCGACGCCCATCAGGGCGACGCCGACCGTGCCCGCCGCGCCCCAGGACGTGCCCGTGAACGTGGCCACGATGGCGGTGACGACGAAGGACAGGACGTACAGGTACGACGGGTTGATGAGGGCGAGGCCGTATTCGACCATGAGCGGGACGGTGCCCGCGATCATCCAGGTGCCGATCAGCATCCCGATGCTCAGCAGGATGAGGATGCCCGGCAGGGCCCGCTTGATCTTCTCGCCCATGTCCGCGAGGACGCGGTCGAGGCCGACGCCGTGCAAGGCGGAGAAGATCGTGAACGTGATGGCCGCGAAGATGAGCATCAGCTCCGCGGGGAACTCCAGGATCCCGATACCGCCGACGAGGATCACCACGGTGAGGACCACCGGAATGAACGCCACGGCGGCCCGGGGTCGGGGGAGCGGAGGTTGGGGGCGCGGAGGGTTCTCAGCCTCGTCGGCCGACGCCGTGTCCTGTTGGAACTTCATTGTTTCCTCTCAGGCAGGGTGGGTGAGGGCGTGCCGAGGCCGTCAGCGGGCGAGCCCGGCGAAGGCCCGGTCGAGGTCCTCGGTCTGGCTCTGCGCGCCCTCGAGCCCCACGGAGAGCCGGATCAGGCCGGGCCACGGAGCGGAGGCCGGGTCGTCGGTGAGGCGCGACGGTGACGTCACGAGGCTCTCGTAGCCGCCCCAGCTCGGGCCGATCCGAAAGACGCTCAGGGCGTCGATGAACCGGGTGATCCGCGCGAAGGTGCCCTCCCGCAGTTCGAAGCTGAGGAGTCCGGAGAAGCCGCTGAACTGGGAGGTGATCACGTCCTCGTCCGGGCTGTGGTCGGCGTACGGGTGGTGGACGGCGACGACCTCGGGGTGCGCGCGCAGATGGTCGATGACGCTCAGCGCGTTGCGCTGGTGCTGCTCCATCCGCAGCGGGAGGGTCCGCAGTCCGCGGAGGACGAGGGATGCCTCCATCGCGGACATGACGGCACCGAACAGCTGGTGCCCCTGATAGAAGAGCTCGCGGACCAGGTCACGGGAGCCGATCACCGCACCGCCGAGGACGTCGCTGTGTCCGCCGACGTACTTGGTCAGGGAGTGGACGACGAGGTCGACGCCGGCCGCGAGCGGCTTCTGGAAGAGCGGCGTGGACCAGGTGTTGTCCATGACGGTGCGGATGCCGCGGCGTCGCGCGACCGCGGTCAGCGCCGGGACGTCCACGACCTTCATCAGCATGGTTCCCGGGCTCTCGACGTAGATGAGCGCCGTGTTCTCCCGGAGGTGCTGCTCGACGTCGGCGGCCGGGTCGGTGAGGATCGTGTGCTCGACCCCGAAGCGCTTCAGGTGCCGGGCGAGTTCGGTCGTCGGGCCGTAGACGGTGTTGACGAAGAGCACGTGGTCGCCGCTGCGGAGCAGACCGGCGAAGACGGCGCTGATCGCACCCATGCCGGAGGCGAAGCATTTCGCGGCCTCGCCGCCCTCGAGCAGCGCGAGACGCTCCTCGAGGAAGGCAACCGTCGGGTTGGTTCCCCGGCTGTAGACGAAGTTCTCGTGCTCGGCTGCCTGCTGCCGTACGAACTCCTCGAAGGACGGCTTGGTGAAGAGGCTCGTCTGGTAGATCGGGGGCGCCACGGCGCCGGGTTCAGCCCCTGGCCCGTCCCATGCGCCCATACAGATCTGCTGGTCGGTGTTGTTCACCTGCGCCCTCCGTCGCGATGTGCGTGCGGACGGCGGCGGTCGTCCGCACGCCGCCGAACGGAGGGAAGCTTGTAATATAAGCTGCTACGTAGTCAACACTTCCGGGCGAACCAACACGCTCGGCATCGGCCCGTACGCGCCGCGCAAGCCGCTGAGTAAGCTCTCCGGTCAAGGCCAATTCGACTAAGGAGCGAACACCTTGGGAGACACGGCGAAGGGAGCGTCCGCGCCGCAGACGGCGCAGCGGCGCAGCGCGATGCGCGCCCAGCCGCGTTCGCTGACCACGCAGGTCGCGGAGTTCATCGAGGAACTGTGCGTGGGCCCGGACGTCGCACCGGGTGACCAGCTCCCTCCGGAAGGCGAGCTCGCGGCACGGTTCGGGGTGAGCCGGGTGGTCCTCAGGGAGGCGATGAAGACCCTTGAGGCACGCGGCCTGGTGCAGCGCCGCCAGGGCAAGCCGGCCGTCGTCGCCTCACCGAACGCCCTGCCGGTGGAGGAGTTCGTCGCGCTCGCGTTCCTGCGCGACAAGCGCGCCCTCATGGAGTTCACCGAAATCCGCAAGGCCCTCGAGGTGCACGGCGCCCGACTCGCCGCGCAGCGCATCGCGGGCCCGGAGAAGGCCGAGACCCTGCCGCACATCGCCCGCGCCCGTGAGGCGATCGCCGAGCAGCGCGCCAACCCGCTCGACATGCCCACCCGAATACGCACGGACGTCGCCTTCCACCAGGCGCTGGTGGCGGCCTCGGGCAACGTCAGCCTGACCCAGATCCTGGACGCCCTGGAGCGCTCACTCGCCAAGAGCCGCGAGGAGAGCCACCGGCGCTACCTCGCCACCGGGGCCGATCCGGCGGGCTCGGCCACCGAGCACGAGGAACTGCTCGAAGCCGTGCTGACCGGTGATCCGGCGCAAGCGGTCGCGGCGATGGAGCACCACCTCCACGTCACGCTGCAGGAGATCGAGAGCCGCCCCGAGGGGGACGAGGCCGAGTAGCCCGTCCGTCGCGGTGCCCCGGCTCGGGACTGCCGCTGCGTGCCAAGCGGGCGGAAGCCGGTAGCCGGTAGCCGAACACTGCCCGACCCCCATGAGCGAAAGCCCAAGATTGTCTCTTATGCCGGAAACCCTGCTAGTGAGTAAAACCAGGTACTCCCCGATGTAAAACCGCAGGTACGCTCCTGTGCTCCCCGCCTACGCGGGGGTGGTCCCACCATCAGCGCCTCCTACCAGCCCAGCCAGGGGTGCTCCCCGCCTACGCGGGGGTGGTCCCTACGGGCCGCTGGTGAAGGCCCCGCCGGCCGGGTGCTCCCCGCCTACGCGGGGGTGGTCCCGGGGTGCACCTCTCGACCGTCCTGGAGCACCTGTGCTCCCCGCCTACGCGGGGGTGGTCCCCCTAGATCCAGGACGGGTACGCCAGTGACGATGTGCTCCCCGCCTACGCGGGGGTGGTCCCGGCCGCGGGTCGCTGCTGCTGCCGGTGTGGCCGTGCTCCCCGCCTACGCGGGGGTGGTCCCACCATGACCGAACGCCTCACCGCAGCGGTCGAGTGCTCCCCGCCTACGCGGGGGTGGTCCCGGGCGTGCGGGGGTGGTCCGCATGAGGCAGTCGTATTCCACTGACCGGACACGTGCTCCTCGCGCCTGCGGGGGTGGTCCCGGGCGTGGGAGAGCCCTCAGTGCCTGTCGGCGGTGCTCCCCGCGCCTGCGGGGGTGGTCCCGTTCGAGACAGCTCGCACACGAAACGATCAAGGTGCTCCCCGCGCCTGCGGGGGTGGTCCCGAGCAGTGGGCGTAGGCCGGTCGTGTCCGGCGGTGCTCCCCGCGCCTGCGGGGGTGGTCCCGGGCCCCCGGCACTACGCCGGGGGGCCGTTCTGTGCTCCCCGCGCCTGCGGGGGTGGTCCCGTGCTGGATGTTGTTCATCGGTCCCTCTCCAAGTGCTCCCCGCGCCTGCGGGGGTGGTCCCATGATCAACGACCAGGCGGCGGGGCTCGGTGGGTGCTCCCCGCACCCGCGGGGGTGGTCCCGCGATCGGCTACCTGGCGGACTGGCAGGCCCGGTGCTCCCCGCACCCGCGGGGGTGGTCCCCGCCGCGAGGCACTCAAGCTCAGCACCATGGCGTGCCTCCCCGCACCCGCGGGGGTGGTCCCGGGGAGGCAGACCCCGGCCCCGCACTCCACAGAGTGCTCCCCGCACTTGCGGGGGTGGTCCCGCCAGCTTCTTGCCCAGCTCGGACAGCTTGGGGTGCTCCCCGCACCCGCGGGGGTGATCCCTCGACCTGGATGCCGTCACGGCGGACGGTGATGTGCTCCCCGCACCCGCCGGGGTGGTCCCAACCGGCGCCGCCGGTGGGGAGCGCCGACCTCGTGCTCCCCGCACCCGCGGGGGTGGTCCCCCACCGCACCCAACCGAAGGGACACACGTGAAGTGCTCCTCGCACCCGCGGGGGTGGTCCCCGCTAACGGCCAGCTCAGACCACGGATTGCCCGGTGCTCCCCGCACCCGCGGGGGTGGTCCCGCCTCCCCGGAGTGCGCGCCGTACTTCATGGTGTGCTCCCCGCACCCGCGGGGTGGTGCCACTACTTCGCCGCCCGGCACACCAAGCCGCAGGGACTCGCGGGCGCCACGTTCACCGAGCCCGACCCGGCGCGCGCCGTGCACAGACCTTCTACGAACCCCGCGTCCCCAAGCACGTCGAACTCGCCGCATAACCCCAGCAACCCCGAACCACCCCAAACCCCACAGGGATGCCTTGACGAAAGACATAGAGGCACCCCCCCGCTTCGCCGACCAGCAGACCGCCCCGCTGTCCGCCGCGTAGCGACCTGGGCAGCACGCACCGCCGCACCCCGGGGACGACAAGCACCCGGACCGTGCGGGCACCAGAACTACGTGGCCGAGCGGAAGCTTGACCACGCACCGGAGGAATCCACCCCGAGCGCGTAAGGAAGCCCCGCCCGTCCGCAACGGGTGGAACGACGGACGGACGGGGCGGTATGGAGGCTGTCAGCCCGCGGTTACACCCAGGTGAGGCGTTGCCCGTCGGGGCCGACGTGCAGCCGCATCCGGTCGGCAGGCGGGCGCCCGTCCGCCTGCCACTGCGTGACACGCTCGGTGATCTCGTCCCACAGACACGCCGTGCCGCCCTGCCGAACCACCCACCGGCCGCCGTCTTGAAAGACGACCGCCCACGCCTCGGCGTCCACGTCGATCACGACGTGTTCCGTCCGGCCGTCACGTTCCAGTGTGAGCCGCTGCGCGCGCGGCGCGGCGAACTGCGCGACGAACCGGGCGGTCCAGTCGTCGAGCACATCCGCGCCCAACTCCGCGGGGACCGCGTCGCCTTCGCTGAGGTTCGGCAGGATGCCCAACGGAGGCGGCAGGTGTGGGCGGGCCAGCATGAACGAGACCTGTCCGCCGAGAACCGGGCCGCTGGCCGTGCCGTCATCGGCGACTGTGAGCCGTACGAGTTCGGATGCGTGCATCCATCCACCGACCGTGACCAGGATCTCCCCGCCGGGCCGGGTCTGCGCGAGCCAGTCAGCCGGCACCGTGTGCACGCCGCACGTGGCGATCACGCGGTCATACGGGCTGCCCTCCTCGTAGCCCGCCAGCCCGTCACCGACCACACGGGCAGGCCAGTACCCGGAGCCCGCGAGCGCGATCCCGGCACGGGCGGACACCTCCGCGTCGACCTCGACCGTGGTCACGTTGTCCTCGCCGACGACACGGCACAGCAGCGCCGTTGAGTAGCCCGTACCCGTGCCGATCTCCAGAACGCGCGTCCCCTCGGTCGCCCGCAGGTCTTCGAGCATCCGCACGACCAGACTCGGCAGGGTGGACGACGACGAGGGGGCCGCCGCGATTCGCCCCTCGACCTGGTCGGCGAAGACGCCCCCGGCCACCTGTGTCACGAGGGTGTCGTCCTCGTAGATCCGCGCGAGTCCTTCCGCGGAGTCTCCGGCCGCGGGCCTGTACCAGCCGCCGTCTTCGTACTCGAACCAGCCGCGCGAGAGGAACGCCTCGCGGCGCACCGCCATGACGGCCGCCTCCCATTCCGAGCTGTGCAGGGCGCCAGCCTTGGACAGGCGCCGCGCGAGGTCGGCCCGAAGGTGTTTCGACGGCAGGGGGTCACTCATACTGACTCGCTCCGTTCTCCAACAGGTCTGCGATTGCGTGTGTGATCGGCAGCCCGGCCGCGTCTTCCAGCCACGCCCATTGGCCGTTGGGATTGCACTCCAGAAACCACCATCCGCCGTCCGCGGTCACGGCGAAGTCGAAGGCGCCGAAGTTCAGCCCGAAGGCTGCGAGGAACCGCACCAGCGCCCCACGTATCCCGTCCGGGCAGGCGACCGGCTCATAGATGAGGCTCTGGTACTCGGCTCTCCAGTCCACGAGCCCCGGCGGCGCGGTGATCCGGGCGTTGAACACCTGCTCGCCGACGACGACCGCGCGCACGTCCGCCACCTTGGGCACCTGCGCTTGGAACAGGTGCGCACTGTGGCTCACCGCGCCGTCGACCTCGCCCGCCTCGACCGGGGCGGTCCAGATGCCGGCGGGCTCGCCCTCGACCTCATACGCCCCCGCGTGCAACGGCTTGTAGATGGTCGGCTGTGCCGCGCAGAACGCCTTGGCCTCCATCGGATCGTTCGTGATCAGCGTGGCCGGGACAGTGAGACCGGCCCGGAGCGCTGCGGACAACTGCGCGGGCTTGTACTCCGCCCGCGCGATGGCCTGCGGGTGGCTCAGGTACAAACACCCCGGCAGCGCGCCCAGCACGCCACCCAAGCCGCGCCGGTTCTCCTGCGCGGCGAACCGGGCCGCCTGCTCACCGCTACCCGTCGGGTACGGACTCGGCCGACGGTGGTACAGGGCGCGTACGGCGGACAGGTCGGCCGTACGCGCCCCGACCGTCAGCCGCCCGCCCCATCCGCCCGCCCCGACGCGCGCGGCGAGCACCACGGGCGCCGGGAAGTCGCGTCCCGGGTCGAACCGGATGACGGGCACCCGGCGCCGGTTGAGTTCCGCGATGACCAGATCAGCGGTTGCGTCCTCGAACTCCGTGCAGACCAACACCGGGCGTCCGTCCATGGCGCTACCCCCTAGTCCTGTGTCGCGTCATGGCCGGAGTCGCTGTCCACCTTGCCGTCCTTGCCGACCTGCGTGGGCGGGTAGGTGTTCACGCTCGTACCGTGCTTGCCGAGTTCGGCGGGCGTCATCGCTCCGTCCGCCCCGACCCATCGGCCGGTCTGCGTGACCGGGTCGATGCCCGCGTACCGCCAGGGCGAGGGAGAACCGTTGCGCAGCGGAGCCATACGGCACAGTCCCCATGGGGCCGGTGCGGTGGTCTCCGTACCTGCGAGGCTCGTTTCCAAGTCTCCTCCTTGGTCACTTCGTACGGTGGTGCCGGGCCCGCCCCGGTCGGCGCTCGACCTGTCCAAAGGTTGCGGGCGAATGATCCAACCGGGGCGGGGGTGGGTTCCGCTCCCCTGCCGGGGGTTGGTGTGGGAGAACCAGTTGACAGGTCATCCCGGGCAGGGGACGGAGTCTTCACAGGCAGAGCTGTCGGCTGCAGTGCCGGCAGTAGGTCTTGCCGTCTCGCTTCTCGGTCTGCTGGTGCTCACACGTCTTGGTCTTGTCTTGGTCACCGCACCGCCCCTGCGGGCAGGCCGCGGCGTACAGGTCGCTGCCCCGCGGGACGCCCGGTGACGGCCGCCGGAACCGTCCGCCCCGAGCGGAGCGCGGCGGTAAGCGCGCGAGCCGTCGCCACGTTGCAGCGCCCCAAGTCGATCAACGCGAGCGGATCAGGCTCGGCGCAGGAAGCGGCGTCGAGCCCGAGGGAGGGCAGTTGCACCCCCACCGCCGCGAGCGCGTCACGCAGTTCGTCGCGCGCCCGCCCAGCATCTCTGCCTCTGTCCGAGGCCGTCTGCTGCCTGCCTGCCGTCGTCATGCCTGCCACTCCGTACGCCGTTGGTCGTTCGTCCCTCATGTGGGGCGGGTACTTACGTTGTGTACTCCCAGCATCACCAGCGCGACGTACTCTCAACAGGTCGGGAGGCTTTCCAAAGCGCTTGGAAAGAAGGGGAGTTGAACAGATGACCGAACCACCACCCGAACTGAACGGTGAGCCCGCGAATGGCCTTGAGTGGTTCGGACGTGAGGTGGAAGCGGCGCTGGCCCACAAGGGAGCCAACCAGCGGGAGCTAGCCGACTTCGCGGGTTACAAAGAGCCGTACGTGTCCAAGGTCAAGAACGGCAAGGCACTGCCGTCGATGCATTTCGCCGAAGGGTGTGACCGGTTCTTCAACACTTCCGGCTACTTCGCTCGGTTGCTGGTCCGGGTGAGCGAGCGCGGGCACCCTGGTTGGTTCGTGCCGTACATCAACTTGGAGAAGCAGGCCGGCCGGGTCGAGGACTACTCCAACGCTCTGATCATGGGCATGTTGCAGACTCCGGCCTACGCGGAAGCCACGTTCCGGGCCACGCACCCGCGCGAGGCTGACGACCAGATCAAGGCCAGGGTTGAAGCCCGGTTGGCCCGTCGAGAGGTCATGGGGCGCGACGCCCCGCCCCTGCTGTGGGTGATCTTGCACGAATCGGCGCTACGAACAGAGGTAGGCAGCCGAGCCGTCATGGCTGGCCAACTCCGCCACCTCGCCTCAGACGCAGCAAACCCCCACGTCACACTCCAAGTTCTTCGCTTCAACGCAGGTGCCCCTGCGTCGTCCCTACCGTTTACCCTGCTTGCACCAGACGACGGGGCAACAGTCCTGTACTCGGAGAGCAGGGGGCAGGGCCACGTGACGGACTCCGCTACGGCGGTAGACGACGCGCGCACGACGTATGAGCGTCTGCGGGCTTCCGCTCGCGACCCCGAAGAGTCCTCGGCTCTGATTCGAGAAATCGCGGAGGAGTACGCCAGATGAGCAGCACGCACGGCCCCCGACCCCTGCGGTGGGTCAAGAGCACGTACAGCGGTGGCGAAGGTGGCCAGTGCATCGAGTGGGCGCCGGAGCACGCGGTGGCCACTGGTGAGTTCCTGGTCCGTGACAGCAAGGCCGCGAGCGGCCCGCACCTGGCCCTGACCCGCGAGGGGTTCGCCAGTCTCGTGGCGTTCGCCAAGCGCCACGGGTGACCCCCATCCCCACCGGCCCCGAGTGACCGGCCTTCGCCACACGGACGGGTGCCGATGTCGTGTCAGCACGGGGCAACACACGGCGTTTTCCTCAACCCCCCTCGGCCCGCGTACGGGACGTTCTGTGGGCCGAGGTCCGTCAGTACTCGGGAAAGGGACGCGCTCTGCTGGCCTACCAGACCAACAACGAGCAGGGCTTCACATTCGAGAGCCACGACCACGCCTGGCACCCCATCGACCACGAGGGCCTAACCCTGATCCACCGCCCAGACCCCACCCGCCCCCGCCCCGAAGCACACACACCCCAAAGCCCACGCCAGGGCTGGAGCAAAGCCGCCAAACGCCGACGCTTCGGAAACCGATAGCCGTGAACCCCGATACAAGCCTCGCGACCGGCCATTTCGAAGTGCCCTTTATGTCGGAATCTCTACTAGTGAAGGAAAACAGACACTTCCCAATCTAAAGCCGCTGGTCAGCTCCTGTGCTCCCCGCACCCGCGGGGGTGGTCCCGGTCCCGACCGCCACCCTCTACCGGTGGCAGAGTGCTCCCCGCACCCGCGGGGGTGGTCCCAGGCAGCCGCGTGGCTGTGGTTCCAGCACAAGGTGCTCCCCGCACCCGCGGGGGTGGTCCCCACGGCCTGGTCCCGGAGCAGATGGGCACCGCGTGCTCCCGCACCTGCGGGGGTGGTCCCCGGATGGACGAGCGAGTCCACCAAGCGCATGTGTGCTCCCCGCGCCTGCGGGGATGGTTCCGGCTCGGCTCCCAGGAACCGCTCGTGATGAAGTGCTTCCCGCGCCTGTGGGGGCGGCTCCGTTGCTCACGTCGGGGGGAGGAGCTCGACGTAGCCGTCGGTTCCGTTCAGGCGGATGCGTTGTCCGTCCCGGATCAGTCGCGTGGCGTGTTCCACTCCGACGACGGCTGGCAGGCCGTACTCCCGGGCGACGACGGCGCCGTGGGTCATCAGGCCGCCGACCTCCGTCACCACGCCCGTGACCGCGACGAACAGGGGGGACCAGCTGGGGTCCGTGTGGGCCGTGACCAGGATGTCGCCCGGTTCGAGGTCGGCGACCGTCACGTCCAGGACGACGCGGGCCCGCCCTTCGACGGTCCCGGCGGAGACCGGCAGGCCGACCAGCGCGTCGGCCGGCAGGCCGGAGCGTCGGTAGGTTCCGGTGAGTGCCTCGCCGTCCGAGGTGAGCACCCTCGGCGGCGTGAGCGCTCGGTAGGAGCGGTACGCGTCCTTGCGCCGGCGGATGAGTTCGTCGTCGGCCCGGTGCGTGCACACGACGTCGTGCAGCTCCTGGAACCGCAGGTAGAAGACGTCCTCCCTCTCCCGCAGCACGCCGGCGTGCACGAGGCGCTCGGCTTCGCCGAGCAGGGCCTGCTTGTAGACGAAGTAGCGGCTGACCATGCCGTACTTCGGATATTCGCGGTAGCCGACGAACGTGCGGAGGCGGTCGATCATCCGCTTGGTCTCCTCGGCCTTCCGCTCCCCGTCCGGCAGGGCACGCAGCCGCTCCAGAAGTTCCTCCTCCTTCCGGCGCGCCTCCTGCCGTCCCTGCTTGAAGCGTTGCTCGCCGACGCCCGGTTCGAGGTTCCTGACGTGGGAGAGGATCATCGGCAGCAGTGTGGTGGGGTGTTCGCTCCAGCGCGGCCTGGTGATGTCGATCTCGCCGACGCAGCGCATGCCGTACGCATCGAGGTAGGCCGTGATGGCGTCGTGCGCCTCCCGTCCGCCGTCGAGGCCGGCCAGTTCGCCGAGGAAGTCCTCGTCCTCGACGTCGCGCAGGAAGGCGACGACTTCCGGGTGCGGGCGGATCACGTCCGCGACGTCGAGCAGGGCGAGGCCCATCTCCGAGGTGACGTTGTGGGGGGCGGACTGCGCGAGCGTGTCGGCCGGGTTCTTCTCGCCCAGCCACTCCCGCAGTTGCTCGTTGAGCCACCACGTCGCTTCCGTCCCCGCCGTGATCACCTGCATGCTGCGCGGGTCGAACAGGATCCGTTTCAGCTCCTGGATGTCCGCCAGGATGAAATCGAACAGTGCGCTGCCGGACTTCGTGCTGATGTCGCGTTTCAGCGCGGCGACGGAAGCCCGGTTGTGCCCGATCAGTTCGGTGACGAGGGCCGGGTCGGTCTCGATCGGTTCCGGCGCGCTGCCGGGGGCCGGCTCGCCGGGCCCCTCGTCCGGGACGGGCCGGACGAGGTCGCCGCGTTCCAGGACGGTCTCCAGTGCGTCCCGGATCAGCGGGTCGGACGTGCCGAGCGCCTGGAGGATGCCCTCGCGGCTCGCCGGTGACGCCAACTGCGGGGTGACGTCGACGAACAGCCTGCCGCCGGCCTCGCACATCGGCCGGGGCGTCGTCAGCTGCCACAGGGAGAGGCCCAGGGGCCGCATGGCGTCGGTCATCATCTGCTGGTGGCCGACGGAGACGTAGACGTGGTCGGCCCCGTCACCGACTTCGGGGACGGGGAACAGCGTGGTGATCGGCCGGCTCTGCACGATCTGGAACTCGTCGTCGGCCAGGCACCACTCGATGTCCTGCGGGCAGCCGAAGTGCGCTTCGATGCGGCGGCCCAGCCGTGCGAGCCGCAGCACCTGCGCGTCCGTCAACGCCGGTTGCCCCTGCCGCTCCGGCTCGATCGGCTGCTGCTGTGTTCCGCCGCCCGGCGCGGCGTGCAGGGCGCGCTGTTTGGTGGTGATCTCCCTGGCGACGACGTCGCCGTCGCGCACCCGGTGGACGTCCGGGTTCACCAGGCCGGAGACCAGGGTCTCACCGAGGCCGAAGCCGGCCTCCACGCAGGTGACCTTCCGGTCGGACGTCACGGGGTCGGCGGTGAAGAGCACGCCGGCCGCCTGCGGAAGGACCATCTGCTGCACGACCACGGCCATGTGGACTTTCCGCTGGTCGAAGCCGTTGCGCAGGCGGTAGGTCACGGCCCGTTCGGTGAACAGCGAGGCCCAGCACAGGCCGACGTGCCGCAGGATCGCCGCCGGGCCGACGACGTTCAGGTAGGTGTCCTGCTGGCCCGCGAAGGAGGCCGTCGGCAGGTCCTCCGCCGTCGCGCTCGACCGGACGGCGTACGCGGTCTGTTCGCCGGACGGGTCGAGCGCGCGGCTGATCGCCGCCGCGACGTCGTCGGGGAGGGTGAGCCCTTCGACGGTCCGTCGGACCTCCGCGCTGCGGGTACGGATCGCCTCCCGGTCGTCCGGGTCCAAGCGCGACAGCTCGTCCAGCCGGTCGTCGATCGACGGCGCGTCCGCCATGGCCCGCCGGAAGGCGTCCGTCGTCACGCAGAACCCGGTCGGCACGCGCACGCCGTCCAGCCGCGACAGCTCTCCCAGGTGCGCCCCCTTGCCGCCGACGACTGCGACCCGCGTCCGGTCGATCTCCCGGAGATCCAGCACGTAGCTGTCCATCCGTTCCCCCATCTCTTCGGCCCGATCGGGCCTCTCTCGCCCCGGGCATTCATCTGCAAACCAAGGCGTACTGCGCGAATCTGCTATTTCCGCAGTTTCCGGCGCCGGTCGGCCATTCTGCGGCACCACCGGGGCCTTGCCGCAAGCCCCCCAGTGCGCTATACGTTGAGAGTGGCAAGGAGCGGGTGCTCTCCTTGCCTTTTGTCGTTCACCAGGCTTTTTCCTGTTGCGGCGCACTCCCGCACGTCGGCGCCCGGCCGCCGACAGTCGGCTCACGGCAGTCGACCGTCACCTGTCGGCAGTCGGCAGCCAAGGTCAGCGGGATGGGGCTTGTTGCTGTCGGACAGCTCCTGGCCGGGGCGAGACCCTTCGGGCAACCGGGAGCCGGTCGCCCGAAGGGCTTGGGGTCAGCGAGAGCGGGCGGGCTGGCGCACCGTCATCGACGGGTCTGCGCCCAGACCACCAGCAGGCCCACGAAAGCCGTCCCCGCCCCGTAGCACGCGCCCCGGAGAAACTGATCGGCGGCGATGCGCCGGCGACGTGAGAGCCACCGCGTGCCGGCGCGCGCCACCCGACCGCAGCGCGCCCCGGCGGCGGACAGCCGTGGTCCGACGCCTCCCCATCGGCCAACGGAGATCGTTCTCTCCGTGGAGCACCCTGGCCGGACTCGCCGTACTTTCATGCTGTTGCACCTGCTTCCTTCGGGTTGCGGTTCTCTCCGGGAGGCCGGACGTTCTCGTGCGGCCTCCTCCGCCTGAGCGACTGCGGGTGGGTGTGTCGAGCGGACACGCCCCGCTCGGGAGCGGGGAAGCGAGGTCACCTGCCGGAGTGGGCCGGCACCGGATGAACAGCCTGCGCGGGCCGGAGCGGCTGGAACGAGACCCGGCCCCCGGCGTCGAGGCGGGCGCCGTGTACCGCGGGTTCGGGCAGGCTGTTGTAGTGGAACGGGGTGGAGAAGTAGTAGGCACCCGTGTCCGGGACGACGACGATGTCACCGACTTCGAGGAGTGGCAGCGCACGGTTCTGTGCCAGCAGGTCACCGGCGAAGCAGCACGGCCCGGCGATGTCCTGGGGGACGGACGGAGTGCGTTTGGCACAGCCGCGGGGGTCATGGGCTTCGATCCGCAACGGCCACGCGTCGGGGGCGAACACGGTGCGCGCGGCGACCTGTGCGCCGGCGTGGGTGATCGCGACAGGACGGCCACCGACTGTCTTCGTGTACTCGACGTACGCGGCGGTGAACCCGTTCTTGGCCAGGATCGAACGCCCGAATTCGGTGACGATCTCGTAATCGCCGGAGAACAGAGCGGGCGCGTGCTCGCGCAGGTGGGCGACGTAGGTGTCGAAGCCGGGAGTGGTCTCGTCGCTCTCGAAATTGACCGGCAGCCCTCCCCCGATGTCGATGCCGGTCACCTGTCGCTTGCCGAGGCGGTCGTTGATCTCCTCGGCGAACGCCACCGCCTTCGCGATGCCCCGGGCGATGAGGTCCAGTGAGCACCCCTGCGAGCCGACGTGCGTGTGAATCCAGGTGAGCCAGGGGCGGTCCCGGTACGCCCGGATCAGTCGCCGGCGGTTGCCTTCGTCCTCCAGGGGCACGCCGAACTTCGAGGTCTCCGTGGCGGTGCTCATCGCGCTGATCGAGCCGGCGCCGACCTGCGGGTTGACGCGCACGCCGAACCGCGAGTCGGAAGGGTGGGCCGCCAGGATCTCGTCCAGCCTCGACAACTCCTGGAAACTGTCCGCGTTCACCGCAACCCCCAGGCTCAGTGCCTGGACCAGTTCAGCTCGCGTCTTGGCCGGGGAGTCGAAAACGATCCGTGCGGGTTCGAAGCCCGCGTCCAGCGCCTGGGCGAGCTCGCCGGCACTCGCCACCTCGCAACCCATGCCGCTCAGGCGCAGTTCCTCGAGTACGGGAACCAGGCAGTTCGCCTTGGCCGCGAACGCGTGCAGGACGCGGAGCGAGTCGGGAAAGGCGTTCCGCAGGGACGTGACGGTTCCGTCGACCCCGTCGAGGTCGACGAACCCCGCCAGTACGGCTGTCTCAGGTTCCAGGAGCCCCTGTCGCACGGCTGCTCGCAGGATCCGTTCGCGTCGGTCGGCCTGAACAGAACCACTCATCGGGCACCTTCCCTTAAGCCGAGGTCTGGGCCGCCCGCACATGCTGCCGGGCGGATCACCAGAATCCCGTCAGGGCGGTGCGGCTGTCTTCGGCGCGAGTTCCGGTGTTACGCCCCGCGGTTCTCGCTGTGAAGCAACCCGCGGCACGTGGCACCGCCACCGTCGTGCGCGGGCACGACGCAGCCGTCCGCTTTTCGTGGCGAGGTCCAAGCCCTCACGTCTCCGGGTCGCCGTTCTCGAGCAGGCGCATCTGCACCTGGGCGAGGAGTCGGGCGTCTCGGCTGCGAAGGTCGAGCCCGGACACCTCAGTGATGCGGTTGATCCGGTGCCTCAGACTGTTCGCGTGCACACCCACCGCCCGGGCGGTGGACGGGACATGACCGAAGTGGTCGAGGTACGCCCGCAGGGTCTCCACCATGGTGCCCCCGCCGTTCGCGGCGTCGAACGCCACCAGGCGTGCCACCGGAGTGTCCGGGGCCAAGGGTGTTCCCGTCAGCGCGTCCAAGATCTGGTTCAGAGCGATCGTCTCGGCCACCTCGCTCGCGAAGGCGACGGCACGGTGCTCGCCCGCCGAGCGCAGGGCCCTCAGCGCCAGGTCGGCCGACCGACGGGACTCGGGCAGGTCTGCCAAGGTCCCGACGACCGTGCCCAGGCCGATTCTCGTCCCGGCTCCCAGCACGTCGGCCACCTCCCGGACCAATGACTTCCCCAGGTGGGAGACCTGTTCGACGGCCCGTTGCCTGTCCTGACTCAGCGCGCCCAGCAGGATCAGTGCCCCTTGGTCGACCGGCAGCACCACCGACTTGAGACCGTTCGCACCACTACGCACTGTCAGAAGGGAGCACAGCCTCCCGGATTCGACGCGCTGCCCGGCGACCCCGGGGCGTACCGCCAGGACAGCGCAGTGTCCATGCGCCGGAATGCCGGTGTGCTGGGTCAGCGTGGCGGCGGATCCCCGCCCGTCGAGCAGCGCACGGACCGCTTCCTCTGCCAGCCGAGCGTGGGTCCGGTAGGACCGGTGGTGAACCAGGTGTGCGGCTGCCACCCGTGCTGCCGACCGCAGGGTGTCGGAGGCGTGGGGAGCGAGGCCACTGCCCGTGGCCGCCACCCAGATCGACCCCAGGATCTCTCCTCCTGCCTTGACGGCCACCACCAGGCGTTCGGGGTTCTCCCCGTGCGCCGGCCGGTGAATGACATCCTCCACGCCCCACAACGCTCGGAAGAACCCGGCCTCCCGCATGGCGGCGACTCGCCACTCCGGCACCCGACGGTGGAGGATCGTCAGTCGGCGCAACTCGTCCACCTCCTCCTTCGTGGAGGAGTACGCCAGGACCCGGGACTCCACGTCCTCAATCGTCACCGCACCGCCGACCAGCACCGCCACCGCGTCGGCCAGCTCGTTCAGGTCGCCCGCCGGCGAAGACGCCATGGTTGGATCGGCCGGAGCCCCGGACAGGACCAGCCCTGCCCGCAGCGCGCCGACCAACTCCGTCCAGCCGCACCACGCCGTGCGGAGGAGTACCGCAGTACCGGCGCCGTCGGCGGCCGCATGCAGCGCTTCGGGGGGTCGCCCCGATCGGCCCTGTCCGAAGACCACCGCGGCCGCTCCGGAATCGGCGGCTCCGCGTACGACGTCGACGGCGGCGGCCGACTGCGGATCGACACCCACTGCCAGGAGCATCTGCCCCCGCGGCAGTTCGGGCTCCAGCAAGTCCAGCACCGCCACCCCCTCGACCACGACCCGCAGGCCGCGGGGAGCAACGCACAGCTCCATCGCGCCGGCCCCCATGACCGCGAGCAGCTTCTCCAGCGTCACCCCCGAGGCGGCGACGTCCCCCCGCTCGGGTAACCCGTTCAGCGCCATCCGGCCCCCTACGTCAGCGCATCGTGACGGTGAGTTTAGGAGCTGTCACGGGGCGAGGCGAGCCCGTGTGCGTCGGGGCCACGCCTCTTCCCGCGAGGCCGTCGGCCACGGGAGCGAGGGGCGGTCTGCTCAGCCCTGCCTGCCGGCGGGTTGCTCTGTTGCGGCTCGCTCACTCCCGCACTTCGGCGCCCGGGCGACGCCGGAGCCGTCACCCGGGCCGTCAACGCCCCGCCGTCCCCCGGGCGTCGACTCGGCGGGGCGTCGCTGCGCGGTGGTCACTTCCCCGCGGGAACCGGTGCCTCCTGAGGGAGGCGGGGATCGGGGGCGGCTTTCGGGTAGCCGAGTCGGCCGCGGGTGGCGACGAGCAGGACGAGGGCGGCGACGAGCGAGCTGATGAGGAACGCGTACGTCACGTGCTCGACGGGGGACGTCGGGAACATGTCCGACCAGGCGACGGTGAAGAAGTTGTTGACGCTGGTGTGCAGCAGCATGACCAGCGGCATGCTCTCGCCGGACCGGTTGAACACCCAGGTCATCACGAAGCTGAAGGCGACCGTCGTCACCACGAACGCCACCACCCGCGTGGCGTCCACCTCCGGCCAGCCGCCCCACTCGGTCAGGAACAGCGGGAGGTGCCAGACGCCCCAGAGAACGCCGACGGCGAACGTCGCGGGCACAGGACCGTACCGGCGCTGGGCGCGGGGCATGGCGAACTCGCGCCAGCCGGGCTCCTCGGCGAGCCCGGTCGTGATCATCTGGATCAGCAGGGCGGGCAGGTACGCGGCGAGCAGCACGGCGGACGGCAGTGCGGGGGCCCGGCCGCCGAGCACCACCGAGGTGAGGGTGAGGGCGGCGGGCACCGAGAGCAGCACGAGGGCGTACCAGCGCCAGTTGACGCGGAACCTGGTCATCCGGCGGCACCAGGTCCGCAGGCCCCGGCGGCCGTCGATGGCCCAGGTGAGCAGGACGGCCGACCCGATGGGGCCGAGGTAGGCGCCGGGCAGGACGCCCAGCAACTGGGAGGCGCCGCCGGTCGCGGGAAAGGTGAAGTGCCAGAGTCCCAGGCCGTTCTCGGAGAGCACGTACGGCGTCCAGGCCAGCCAGCTCGCCAGGAAGGTCAGTGAGAAGAACCAGGTGAGCGGGCGGCGGCGGAAGCTGGCCCGCAGGGTGCCGGAGCGGTCGCCGGGGCCTTGGTCGACGGGTGGGGCTGGGGTGTCGGCGGGGGTCGTGATGTGCACTGCGGTGTCCCTTCGGACCGGGCTGATGTGGTGTGTTCGAGCACATCAGCGCCGGGTCCGCGGGTCATTGCCGTGCGCGCCCCGACCGCACGTACAGCAGGCTGTACCACCCCGGTCGCCTCGCCCCCCTCAGCTGCACCCGTCGGCCCAACGGCTACGCGCGCCGCCGGGCGTCCTCCAGGTAGTGGAGGACGGCGGCCACCCTGCGGTCCACCTGGTCGGCCGGTGAGAGATCGAGCTTGGCGAAGATGCTGCGGATGTGTTTGTGGACGGCGCCGTCCGTGACGACGAGCCGCTGGGCGATGGCGCTGTTGCCCAGTCCTTCCGCCATCAGCCCGAGCACGTCCCGCTCGCGCGGGCTGAGGCGGGCGAGACGGGTGTCCTGGCGGGAGCGGCTGAACAGCTGGGCGACGACCTCGGGGTCGATGGCGGTGCCGCCGGAGGCCACCCGGTACAGCGCGTCGAGGAACTCCTCCACCCTGCCCACCCGCTCCTTGAGCAGATAGCCGAGGCCGCCGACGCCGCCGGTGAGCAGTTCCGTGGCGAAGCTCTGCTCCACGTGCGCGGACAGCACGAGCACCGCCAACTCCGGGTGCCGCCGCCGGGCTTCGACGGCCGCGCGGATGCCCTCGTCCGTGTGGGTGGGCGGCATCCGCACGTCGAGGATGGCGATGTCCGGTTCGTGGGCGTCGATGGCGTCGAGCGCCTCTTCGGCGTCGCCGGCCGTGGCCACCACGTCCAGGGACTCCGCGCGCAGCAGCAGGGCGACGCCCTCGCGCAGCAGCGGGTCGTCCTCGGCCATCACGATCCGCAGGTCACGATCCACAGGGAAGGTCCACTTCGAGCGTTGTCGGGCCGCCGGGCGGGCTGGTCAGGCGGAGCGTACCGTCGTGGGCCGCCACCCGTCGGCGGATGCCGGTGAGCCCGGAGCCGCCCTCCTCGTCCGCGCCGCCGCGGCCGTCGTCGGTGACGGTGAGGAGCAGGCGGCGGCCGTGCGACCTGACCGAGACGGTGGCCTGCCGGGCGGCACTGTGCTTGGTGATGTTGGTGAGTGCCTCGGCCACCACGAAGTAGGCGGTCGCCTCGACGGACGCGGCGCACCGCGCGGGCACGTCGACGTCGATCCGGCACGAGACGGCGCAGTCCGCGGCCAGCCCGGAGAGCGCTCCGGCGAGGCCCCGGTCGTGCAGGACGGGCGGCAGGATGCTGCGGGAGACTCCGCGCAGCTCGGCGCGGGCCTGTTCCGCGGCGAGCTGGGCGCGTTCGAGGACGTCGTCGGCGCGGGACGGGTCGCGGGCCACCTGGCGGCGGGCGGCACCGAGCAGGACGGTCACCGAGAGCAGCCGGTTCTGGGCCCCGTCGTGGAGGGCGCGCTCGATCCGGCGCAGTTCGGTGGCGTGGGCGTCCAGGGCGGCGGCGCGGGTGGCGGTGAGTTCCGCGACGCGCAGCGACAGGTCGGTGTCCGGGCCGGCCGCGAGGAGACGGCGTCCGGGCCCGGCCTGGAGGCGTGCCATGCCGGGGGTGAGCCCGAGGATCAGGGCGGTCCAGCCCACGCCCAGCAGCGCCACGGCGATGGCTTCCGGCCAGCTGCGCGCGGTGCCGAACCCGAGGGACGTGGCCGTGAGCTCCGGGGGGAACAGCCGCCAGTACAGCGGGAAGGCCGTGTCACGCACGGCGAGGATCGGCATCCAGACGCCGGCCAGGCCCAGGAGCAGCCCCGCGGTGGAGTGCCGGAGCAGCCAGCGCGCCTCACGTCGGGTGGTGGGGTCGGTGAGCGCGGCACGCACGCGCGTCGGCGGCGGTTCGGGGGCGGGGATCTCCGGTCCCCAGCGGGTGAGCCGGTCCCGTTCCCGTCCGGCCAGGGCGTGCAGGGCGCGCAACGCGAGCGGCGCCACGAGCAGGCCCGCGCCGATCGGTGCGGACACCGCGGTGAGAACGAGCAGGAGCAGGACACCCAGCGCCAGGACCGCAGTGCCGAGCCCGCCGGCGAGCTGGGCGAGCGCTGTCCCGGCGGCCCGCAGCGCCCGGACGGCGGTGTCCCTGAGTTCGCCGGTCACGGTGGCCCGCTGTGTCGTCATCCGTCCTCCACGGTCGCCGACGACCCTATGCCCGGAGGGGCGACGAGGCCGCGCCTGCGGCCCGCTGCCCCCGCGTCCCCGGTCCGCTGCCCCCGCGTTCCCGGGCCGGCGGCGCTGGTGTGTGGCCGCCGTTCAGGAGCCGGGGGTGCAGCCTGCTGTACCTCCGACCGGGCGGCGGGCGGGATCGTCCGGTGCTCTCCCGGCCCATAGCGTCGACATCGTCCACCCGCAGCGGCATCCGTCGGAGGAGATCCCATGGCACACACCGGCCCGCACCCCTCGTCCACGTCCACCACGTCCACCACGTCCACCACGTCCACCACGCCGACCGTCCCGCCCGCCGGGGGCGGCGGCCCGGGTGAGGGCGCCCGCAGGAGTGTCGTCCGCGTGCTGCTGTGGACGGTGGTGACCGTCAGCACGCTCGTGAACGTGGCGGCCTCGGTCAGCGGCGCGGGCCTCGGCGTGCACCTGGCCTGCGGCATCGTCACCTCGGTCGGTGCGGTCGCTCTGGTCCTGCACGGTCTGCGCGGACGCCGGCGGTGAGTGCGCCGCGCCCTCCCCGGCGTCCGGCCGGGGTCCGCGCGGTGAGGCGGCACGCGGATCCGGGGCCGCGCGGGCACCGTGGACGTCGGGAGCGCGTGAAGAGGCGCACACTGGGGCCATGGCACTCCCCAGAACGCACCACTGCTCGGCATGCTCGGACGACGCTTCCCCGGAGGCGGTCCTGCACGAGGACCTCGTTGTCGGAGCGCCGCTGTCCATGGACGACCTCACCGAGCAGCAGCGCCTGGATCGGTTCGCCCTCAAGTACGCCCACGACGGCTGCCAGGTCAGAGAGGTCCGACGGGTGCCCCACGAGACCGGGAGCGGCTACGCCTGGTCCGTCCGCTTCGTCGAGGGCCTCTGACCGTCGCGACCGTTGCAGGCGCCTGACCACCGCAGGCGCCTGACCGTCCCGTCGCGCCCTCACCGTCGGGGGCTCCCGGCCCTCGGCCCGCGGCCCTCGGCGCTTCGTGGGGCGCGGCGCTCCTCGTGCCGTCAGGGCTTGGCGTGGCGGCGGCGCTCCGGACGTACCGGCACGGGGGCCGCCTCACCCGCCTGGTGCAGCACGTCCACCCGGTCCGGCGCCGGCTTCGCCGAGGCGCCGCGGGCTCGCAGGAGCTCGACGACGATCGGCAGCACGGACAGCAGCACGATGCCGATGAGAATGGCCTCGATGTGCCGGTGGACGAACTCGACCTGACCGAGGGCGGCCCCCAGGGCGGTGACGCCGACACCCCACAGGAGGGCGCCGACGATGTTGAAGATGAGAAAGGTGCGGTAGTTCATACGGCTCACGCCGGCGATGATCGGGGTGAACGTCCGCACGATCGGCACGAAGCGCGCCAGGACGAGGGACTTCGGGCCGTGCTTCTCGAAGAACTCGTGCGCCTTGTGCACGTTCTCCTGCTTGAAGAACCGCGAGTCCGGACGGTTGAACAGGGCGGGCCCGACTTTCCGTCCGAACAGGTAGCCCACCTGGTCTCCGAGAATCGCCGCGACCGCCACCAGCGTGAGCACCAGCCACAGAGGCGTGTCCAGGACACCGGTGGTCACCAGCAGACCGGTGGTGAACAGCAGCGAGTCGCCGGGCAGGAAGAACCCGATGAGCAGGCCGGACTCGGCGAAGACGATGACAAGAACCCCGATCAGACCGAATTTGTCGATCAGGAAGTCCGGGTCCAGCCAGGCAGGCCCCAGGGCAAGAGTGTTCAGCGCCGTATGCATTTTTGTCCCCGAGCTCCTGTGCTCCGGTGGGCCCGACCGGCCCGGAGGATGTCGAGCCAAAGCTACCAACAGTCCGGCATGCGCGTATCGGCGATCTCCCCCGCCCTGGTCCGCGCTCAGGACGTGGCGGTGTGCGGGCCGCCGCGGCGATGCGCCGGTTCCGGTCCGGGCGGGTGACGCTGCCGGGGCGGCGGCGGTCGGGGCGGGCGTGTCGGCG
>NZ_BAAHCA010000012.1:0-28159 GCF_054776295.1 Streptomyces sparsus | reverse complement strand
GGAGGACGGGCCGGGTCGGGGTCAGGCGGCCCGCTGTCGGGTCAGCCCGGCAGGGCGGGCCGCGCGAGGTGTGTTGCGGCTGGCCAGGAAGCGCGGCACGCCGTCGGTGACGACCGCGGAGATGCCCGGGATGTTGCCGAGCGCCATCGCGTCCGCAGCGGTCGTGGCGGCGGAACCGCATGGCGCGTCGAGGACGACGAGGTCGGCCTCCGCCCCGGGGCGCAGACGTCCGGCGGGCAGTCCCCAGACGTCGGCGACGTTGCCGGTCGCCAGGGCCCATGCCTGCGCGGGCCCCAGCACGGACAGCGCGGAGAGTTCCACCACGGTCTTCAGGACGGCCAGCGGGATCACCCCGAAGCCTGACGGGGTGTCGGAGCCCAGCACGATCCGGCCCAGCGCGTTCTCGTCCGAGGCCCGCTCGACGATGCGCAGGGCGGCGCGCAGGTTGCCGGCCTGGACGAGCTGGAGCGCCATGCCGCTCTCGGCGAGCAGCCGGTCCACGTCGCGGTCCGGCAGCGCGGTCGGGCCGCCGTTGGCATGCCCGCACACATCAGGGCCGAGCGCCAGCAGTTCGTCGGCGCCCAGCGACGCGGACCCCGCCGCACTGGCGCCCCCCGCGTGGCACATGACGAGGAGGCCGCGGTCCCTGGCCCAACGGATCTGCTCCACCCCGTCCAGGGCCTTCGCGTACGCGCCGAACCCGAACTTGGCCAGCCACACACCGTACTGTGCCAGCTCGTTGAAGTCGGTCTCGGTCAGGGTGGGTTCGAGCAGCACGTTCCCGGCGTGCACGCGCATTCCGCCGGGACGGAACCGCTCGAAGCTCGCGTGCGCGGCCATGGCCAGCGCCTTGACCCCGGCCCGGTCCCGCGGCCGACCCGGCACGTGCACCTCACCGGCCGAGACGGTCCGGGTGATGCCGCCGTGGACGTACCCCTCCAGGTAGTCCACGGCCCGCTGCCGCGGCGAGTAGTCGCCGAAGGTGACGTGCCCGTGCGAGTCGATCAGGCCCGGCGCCACCGTGGCCCCGGCCGCGTCGATCACCTCGTCGGCCGCGGCCAGCGGCTCCCGCAGCTCGACAGACCGGCCGATCGCGGTGATGATGCCGTCGGCGCACAGAACGGTGTCGGCCCCCTCGATCAGCGGGTCGGCGAGGTCGCCCGAGAACAGGCTGCCGGCGCCCGTGACGGCAAGCGTGCCCATGACCTCACCCTTCCCTCTTGGCCCGCGCGGACGGCGGTACGGGCAGGCCGAGGTGCTCACGCAGCATGCGCCCCGCGTACTCCTTGCGGAACAGCCCGCGGCGCTGCAGCACCGGCACCACCAGTTCGGTGAAGGCGGTGACCGAACCGGGCACGTAGGCGGGGTAGATGTTGAAGCCGTCGGCGACGCCGTCCTCGTACCACTCCTGGATCATGTCGGCGACCTCCTCCGGGTTGCCGACCACGACGTGCGAGAGCTGGGAGGGGGTGGCGTGCACCAGGTCCCCGTACGTGATCCGGCGCGGCCCGTCCGCGGTGCGCCGGGTCAGCCGGGTGATCTCGGCCAGCCTGCGGGCGCCCTCCTCGGAGACCTGGGCGAGGGTCTCGGCGGGGACCTCGTCGGCGAGGTCGTGGCTCCGCACGTCCACTCCGAAGACCTGGCTCGCGGAGGTGAGGTTGCGCCGGTACCCCTCGCCGATGCCGCCCTTGCGGATCATCTCGCCGACGTCCTGCTCCGGGTCGAGTACGTACAGGTCGTTGAGCTGGTCGTGGAGCGCGACCGCTTCTTCCGTGGTCGGCGCGACGATCGGGGTGAGGCCGGGCAGCACCTTGACCTGGTCGGCGCGGCCGTGGCGGGCGGCGCGGGCGCGGATGTCGGCGTAGTAGGCCTTACGGTCGGCCAGCGTCGGCTGGACCCCGGCGAAGACGATGTCGGAGGCGCGGGCGCCCAGCTCCCGGGACTGGTCGGAGGTACCTGCGTTGAACAGCACGACATGGCCCTGCGGCGGCCGCGCCACGTCGAGCGGGCCGTCCACGGAGAAGTACTGCCCGCGGTGGTCGGCCGGGAGCGGCTCCTGTCCCTCCTGTTCGGCCGCGCCGTCCCACAGGGCGCGCACTGCCTGGAGGCATTCCTCGGCCCACGCGTAACGCTTGGCGGTGTCCCAGTGCGCGTCCCGGCTGAAGTTGAGGGCGGCGGCGGCATCGGCGCCGGTGACCAGGTTCCACGCCGCCCGGCCCTCGCTGACCAGATCGAGCGAGGCCATCTGCCGGGCGATGGAGTAGGGGTCGCCGTAGGTGGGGTTGGCCGTGACGACGACGCCGATGTGCGTGGTGGCGGCGGCGATCGCGGTGGCCGTGGTGTAGGGCTCCAGGCGGGATATCTGCGCCGGGTTGCTGTGTTGTAAGGACGGGTCGCAGGCCAGCCGGTCGCCGAGGAACACGAAGTCGAACTTGGCCCGTTCGGCCTCCGCGCTGACCTCCTGGATGAGGGCGATGTCGTAGGCGGCGTCGGCCTGGGCCTCGGGGTGGCGCCAGCCCGCGGCGTGGGTGCCGGTCGCCCAGAACATCAGGCCGAGGTGTAGCTGTCGCTCAGTGGGCATGTCGGTCAGCCTCTCGTGGTGTCGGCCGCGGCCGCGCGTTCGACGATCCGGTTTGCGGGCCTGCTCAGCCCGAAGCGCCCGCGCAGCGTGGTGGCGTCGGCGAGCGGATTGCGCAGCCGTGCTTCGGCACCCAGCCGGGGCAGGACCAGGTCGGTGAAGGCGTCCATGGGTACGGACGACGGGAAACGCAGGGTGAAGCCGTCGACCAGGCCCCGTTCGATCCAGCTCAGGAGGCGGGCCGCGAGCTGCAGTTCGTCGCCCACGAGTACGCCGCGGGCCTCGTCGGAGCGGGGTGACCCCGCCTGCGCGTGCGGCTCATGGGCGTACGCCTCGATTTCGGCGACGAAGGGGGTGACGACGGCCACCACCGGGCGCCCGCCGGCCTCGGCCCGGGCCGCCGGGGCCGACTCGGGGTCCCCCACGGTCAGGACGTCGGCCGAGGGCGCGAGCAGCCGGTCGGCCGCAGGCGCGAACACGACCGGGTGTCCCTGCGGTGGGCGCACCACGTTGAGCGGCCCGCGGACCTTGAACACCTGCCCGTCGGCGGCCAGGGTGTGGATGCGGTCGGCGTCGATGAACCGGCCCGTGGCCTTGTCATGGACGAACGCCCCGTCCTCCCAGGTGTCCCAGAGGTCCTGGACGACGGGGAGGAACTCGGCGGCCCGGACGTCGCGGTCGGCTGCCGGATCCACCCCCTCCCGGCGGTGATTGGCGTCTGCGGCCGGGTCGGGCTCGTTGATCGCCTGAAGGCCCGACCGGCCGTGGCTGATGTGGTCGAGCGAAGCGACCGTACGCGCCAGGTCGTACGGCTCGTGGTAGGCGAGCGCCGCATTGGTGACGAGGCCGATCCGCGTCGTTCTCGCCGCCAGCAGGGACGCCGTGACCATCGACCACGGGGCGCTGATGCCGGCCGCCCGGGCTGCTGGGCGGTCGTCGAGGACGAGGTAGTCGACCCCCGCGGCCTCGGCTGCCCTGGCCGCCGAGACGAGTGTTCGGGCGGGGTTCTCGAGGCCCGCCCCGGGCAATTCGTAACCGAGGAGCATGCTGGTTTTTCCCCTCACGTGCAGCGCCTGCGCAGGGACGAGGGATCGAAGGCTGACGTCCCTCAGGACGTGGCAGACGGAAGAATCCACATTCGAAATTCGAAGGGTCGGGAAGTCATCCGCATACGGCGGATCGGAAGCCGTGCGCAACGATGCTGGTTGTCGGTCTACGACTTGAGGCTTTGGCTGCGGGAGAAGGCCCGCATCGGTGGTCCATGCCCAATACGGCAGCCGCGAGCCGGTCGTCCCGGCAGGGAAAATAACACGATCTTGAATCGACTGCCAAGGGATAGGGATACCGTTCAGGACCGCTGCCGCAACAGTCCCTGCGTCAGGGCGGTTCGGGCAAGAGGAATTCCCACGGAAGGTGAGTCCCATCAAGCACATACCGGCATCAGATGCCCCGTTGAGCGGTCGGCCGATCCTGCTCGGCACTGTCACCCTGGACTTCCTGCACGAGGGCCCGCTCGGGCACGGCAGGGATCCGGCCGTCCTGCGCTGGGGCGGAGTCGCGCACAACGCCGCCTGCGCCCTGGGAGCGCGGGGTGCCCAACCCGTTCTCCTCACGGTGGAGTACTCCGGCGAGCTGGGCGCGGCCGTGGGGGCGCACCTGGCCCGCAACCGGGTCGACTGGTCGCGGTTACCGGTGCGTTCGAACCTGCCGGTGTTCCACGCCGAGTTGGTGGAGGGGACGGTCGCGGACAAGAGGTTCTTCGAGGCGCAGGCCCAGTGCCAGCTCACCCCCTCACTGCTCGACCGGTTCCGCAGCGTGTTCGAGGGTGCGGGCGTCGTCGTCGGTGGCACGGACAGCGAGGCCCCGACCCTGGCGTGGCTCGCCGACACCGCCCGTGACCTGGGCGTGCCGTACTGGCTGTTGTCGGCCGACCCCAACACGGTGGCTCAGCTCCAGCCGGACGGCCGCAGAGCCGATCTGGTCGCGCTGAATCGGCATGAACTCGCACTGTGGGCGGGCGAAGAGCTGACGGAGCGGGACGAAATCGTCGCAGCCGCGCGCCGGTTGCCCGCCCCCGGGGGCCATTGCCTGGTCACCCTGGGCGAGTCGGGATCTCTGCTGGTCCCGGCCGACGGATCCGAGGTGGTGGCGCAGGCCGCCGTCGCCGACGCGGGCGAGGTCGTCACCGTCGGGGCGGGCGACGTGCTCTTCGGCTGTCTGCTCGCCGGTCGGCTCACGGGCCAGGACTGGGCCCCGGCCCTGAAGCTGGCTAGTGAGTTGACCATCGCGTTCCTGGCCCAGGACGGCGATGGGGCTTCCCCGTACGACGTTCTGCGTCCCTGACAGATCGTCGGGAGGTGCGGACCACATCTGCGTCTGTCGTTCCCCCGAGTTGTCACGTCTGTCGGCACACGATCGTCTTCAACAGTGGGGCCGGACGCCAGCGTTCGGCCCCACCAGTTGAGACGGAGGCCCGTAAGTGACCACGCAGAAGGTGAACGAAGCTCTGACCAGAGTCGGTCCAGGCACCCCGATGGGGCAGCTGCTGCGCGAGTACTGGCTGCCGGTCATGCGGTCCGAGCGCCTCGCCGAGCCGGGCGGGGCGCCCGTGCCCGCGGAGCTGCTCGGCGAGAGGTACGTCCTCTTCCGCGGCGCCGACGGCACGGTGGGCTGTTTCGACGAGGCCTGTCCGCACCGTGGTGCGTCCCTGGCGCTCGCCCGCAACGAGGACTGCTCACTACGCTGCGTCTACCACGGGTGGAAGTTCCACGTCTCGGGCGATGTGCGGGAAACCCCCTCCGAGCCGGAGGACGGCGGCAGGTTCGCGAGCCGGGTCAAGCTGCTGCACCACCCGGTGCGCGAGGCCGGCGGCATCATCTGGGTCTGGCTCGGCGGAACCGGCCGGGAGCCCCGGCCGTTCCCGCAGTTCCCCTTCACCAAGGCCCCGGCGGAGAACATCTTCGCCACCATCGCCCTGGTGGACTGCAACTGGCTCCAGGGCGTCGAGGCCGACATCGACTCCGCGCACGTGTCGCTGCTGCATGAGACGGAGGCCCGCAACGGACCGCTGAAGGATCTCCTCGACGACACCGCTCCCCGGGACGAGATCGACGCACAGCCGTACGGGCTGCGGTACGCGGCGCTGCGCACGCTGTCCACAGGCGACACCCTGGCCCGGATCAAGCCCTTCGCCATGCCCTGGTACACCGTGGTGCCCGAACTGCCCAACGGGGACCGTCTGTGGCACGCCTGGGTTCCGGTCAACGACCACCAGACGATCATGTGGTACCTGTGGTGGAACGACCACCAGCCGGTTGATCCGGCTTACTTCAGCGAGCAGTTCGGCCTCGACCTGGACCATCTCGACCCCGACAACATCCGTGCGGGGTACGGCCCGGAGAACCTCTGGGGCCAGGACCGCGAAGCCATGGCGGACGGACGCAGCTTCTCCGGCATCCGCGGTCTGGTGCTCCAGGACGTCGCCGTCCAGGAGAGCATGGGCCCGATCGTCGACCGGAGCATCGAGAACCCGGGCAAGAGCGACCGCGGCATCATCCGTGCCCGCCGCTTCCTCCTCGACGCGCTCAAGGCGCACGCGGACGGTGGGACACCGCCGGGCCTCGGTCTCGACGTCGACTACGGCACGGTCCGCTCGGCCGCGGTCGTCGTACCCGCCGGCCAGGACTGGCGCACCGCTGTCTCCTAGGACTTCTCGGGCCTGTCCAGCCGTTCCGAGCAGAGAGGGAACCCCACCCCCCATGGCAACCGTCCTGTCCATATCGGGAAGCCCGTCCCGCGTCTCCCGGACCACCGGGCTGCTGCGCCACGTCGACGCCTTGCTCGCCGCTCGTGGACATGAGGTCGTACCGCTCGACGCGCGCGGCCTGCCGGCCGAGGCGCTGCTCCGGGCCGACACCCTCGCCCCGGCGATCGCCGAGGTGATCGCGCTCGTCGAACGGGCCGACGCTGTCGTCGTCGGTACGCCGGTGTACAAGGCGGCGTACTCGGGGCTGCTGAAGGCACTGCTCGATCTGCTGCCCCAGCACGCCCTCGGCGGCAAGGCCGTCCTGCCGCTGGCCACCGGCGGCACCATCGCCCACGTCCTTGCCATCGACTACGCGCTGCGGCCGGTCCTGGCCTCCATGGGTGCGGCGCACATCGCTCCGGGTTGGTTCACGCTCGACAAGGACATCGCGCTGGGAGCCGCCGGCGCGGTTCTCGCCGAGGAGCCCGCGCAGGCACTCGAGCGGCTGGTCGTGCAGTTCGCGGACACTGTCGAGGCCCGCACGCCCGCGGCCGTCTCCTAGCGCCTCTCGTGATTCCGGCACCACGAACCTGTTCGCCGCCCTGAACGTGACCACCGGCGAGGTGCTCGGTGAGTGCAGGCGGACCCGGAACGGCAAGGATTTCCCGGTCTTCCTCGAGAAGGTGGTGAAGTCGCACTCGGGTACGTCAACGTCTGGACAAACGGATCCGTGACCATCGACTACCGGAACACGACCGTGAAACCGTTCACCTGGACTGCGACCGCCGGCGAGGTCCTCGCGAAGGCCCGAATCGTCGCGACCAACGTGAGGAAACTCGTCAACAACATCGCGGACCGACACGGCCAGGATCACGGCGCGCCAGGCAATGTCCGCCCGTCCCTCCGTCGTCCGGAACGGACCGGACCGTCACCCGGTTCTCCTTTTCCGTATAGGTCGGGCAAAGCTTTCCTGCATTACTTCCCTCGTGAATGTTTCTCAAGGTCGACGGGCGCGCTCGAAACCGTCGACTGGCTCGAACAATCCTGTCTACGCGCGATGACACGCGTAGGGTGCTATTCATAACAAACCGGGCATTTCTCGACTGAAATACTACTGAATGTGATGACGCGGTGGCGAAAGGTTAAAGGAATCGGACTTTTTGCTGTCCGGCCTTACTGAGGGTCAATGGCTCTCTTGTGGCCTAAACCCTCTTCCCAATCCGTGCGGCCCTGTGCTTGGATAAAGATCGCTCAGGGCTGGTCGATACCCAAGCACGTCACTCGCGAGAGAGGTATGTCGTGACAGTCCGCACCATCCTTTTCGTTAATCTCCGTCGTATTCAAAGGGAAGGTCGGGAGTCTCTTCTCGCTGCCCGCCGGCTCGGTTATCAGGTGGTTCTGCTCGGCCGGTCCATCCCTGAATTCGCCAAGCCACTCGTGCATGAGTTCCGGCAGGTGGACACGTACGACCGGGAAGCCTCCCTCGCCGCCGCCCGGGAGATCGCCGCCGAGTACGACCTGGTCGGCGTGGCGAACTTCACGGAAATCGACGTGCAGCTGGTCGCCGCGATCGCCGCCGACCTGGGGCTTCCCGGTATGTCGGAGACCGCTGCGCTGCGGGCCCGCAACAAGTACGCGATGAAGGACGCCCTCCGGCACCTCGACGGCGTTCTCCCTCGCTTCGCGAAAGTCAGGGATCTGACCGAACTCCGCGCCGCCGTCGAAGAGGTGGGCCTGCCTGCGGTGGTGAAGCCCACCGGCGCCTCCGGCTCGAAGGGCATCTTCGAACTCCGCAAGCCGGAGGACCTCGAAGAGGCCATGGAGCGACTCACCCGAATCGCCCAGCCAGATTTCGATCCGGTGTTCCGCCAGTTCGGCGCGGAGTTCATCGTCGAGGAGTACCTCGAGGGTGCTGAGGTGAGCGTCGAGGGATTCGTGTCCGGCGGTGAGGTCCACGTCGTCACCATGACCGACAAGGTGACCAGCTCCCCCTTCCATCTGGAACTGGAGCACAAGGTGCCCAGTTCCCTGCCGGAGACGGCCTGGGACGAGATCATGGCCACCACCAAGGACATCATCGCGGGCCTCGAATTCGACAACTGCGCCTTCCATCTGGAGGCCAAGTGGGGCGGGCAGGGCCTGCGCTTCATCGAGGTCGCCGCCCGCCCGGCCGGCGACTACATCGGCTCGCACCTGGTCCCCCTCGCCACCGGCGTCGACTACTTCGAGAACGTCGTCCGGGTGGCCGCCGGCGAGCCGCTGCGCCTCGACCACGACCGCAGGCTGAACGTGGCCCTGAAGTTCGTCCTGGCCGAGCAGGCCGGATACTTCGAGGAGATCGAGGGCCTGCCCGCCATCTGCGGCGACCCCGGCCTGGACCACGTCTTCTACGAGGTGGCAGCCGGCACCGAAGTGGCTCTGCCCCCGCAGAACTTCGGGCAGCAGCGCGTCGCGGCCCTCATCACCAGCCACCCTGAGCGCACCGGCCTGGAAGCCCTGCTCGCCCGGGTCTCCGGCGACGTGAGGGCCCGGGTGGCGCCCGCCGAGCGGCACGCCTTATGACGCGGGTCGCACGACCCCGGGAGGCGCACTCATGAGAACAGCCGTACTCGGCTGCGGGCAGATGGGCCGCGCGGCGGCCTACGCCCTGGCTACCCACCCCGGTACGAGCGACCTCGTCCTCCTCGACCGCGACCCGGCCGTCGTCGCGGAGCTCCAGAACTGGCTCACGGCCCGTAGCACCGCGAGTATCCGCACCGCCGCCACTGTCGACGCCGCCCTCGCCGACCGGGACGCCGTCGCGATGGCCATGCCGTGGGCCGCCACGGAGTCCGCCTTACGCGCGGCGGTGCGGGCCGGAGTCCCGGCCACCGCCGTCACCCGGCCGCCCACGGACCGGCTCGACCAACTGGATGCCGACGTCCGGTCCGGCGGCGGCACCGTGGTGCTGCCCTTCGGCCTGGAGCCCGGCCTGACCGAGCTGCTCGCCGTGGACCTCGCCGGACGGCTCGACACCGTGGACAGCTTGGACATCTCCTGCGGGGGCATCCCGAGCCGGCCGCTGCAACCGCTGAACCACACCAGCTTCTTCGGCGGCGAGAACAGCCACCACCTGCCCATCGGCCAGCGTGACGCGTTCGCCCTGTCCCAGGGGCAGGTGGTCACCCACCCCCGGTTCTCCGGCGTCGAGGAGCGCGAGGTCGAGGGCGTCGGCCGTCTGGAGGCCTACCACGACGGCATGGCGCCCTGGCTGGGCGAGCACCCGGCCCTGCGAGGTGTGAACTGCACGCAGAAGACGCTGCGTTGGCCCGGCTTCGCCAAGGTGGTGGCGGAACTCGCCCGGCTCGGCCTGCTCGCCGAGCAACCCGTGGACGTGGACGGGGCCCTGGTGTCCCCCCGCCGCCTCGTCGAGCGGGTGCTCGCACCGCAGGTACGCGCAACCGCCGACGACCGGGACATGGTGGTCCTGCAACTGACTGCCCACGGCCTCCGCCGCGGCAGGCCCACGTCCCTGCGCACCACGGTGCTCGACCGCGCCGACGACACAACGGGCCTGTCCGCCATGGCCCGTACGACCGGATTCACGCTGGCCGCCGCCACCGACCTGGTGGCCCGGCGCGCCATCACCGGCAGCGGGTGGCTCAAGCCACATCTCGCCCTGTCCCGGGAGCAGACCGAGCAGGTGATGCGGTCACTCACCGCGCGCGGAATCCACTGGGCGCCGGCGCATCCTGTGCCTGCTGCCGAGCACTAGCGCACGTAAGGGGGATCATCGATGAGCACAACACCCGAGACGTACGACCTGGTGGGTGTCGGCACGGGGCCGTCCAACCTCAGCCTCGCCGCGCTGACGGCTCAGGAGCCCGGTCTGTCCACCGTGTTCCTGGAGCGCAAGCCCGCGTTCGACTGGCACCCGGGCCTGATGCTGCCCGATGCCGAGATGCAGGTGCACTTCCTCAAGGACCTGGTCAGCCCGGTCGACCCGACCAACCCGTACTCCTTCCCGGCGTTCCTCGTGGAAACCAAGCGCCTGTACCGGCTGCTCGTGACCGGCCGCTCCAAAGTGCCGCGCCGTGAGTTCGAGCAGTACTGCCGCTGGGCCGCCGACCGCATGGACAACCTCCGCTTCGGCGTGACCAGCAAGGCCGTCGAATGGGACGGCGCCGCCTTCCTGGTGCACACCACCGACGGCGTGCTGCGCACCCGCAACGTCGCGGTGGGCACCGGACTGCCCGCCAAGCTGCCGCAGTGCGCCGTGGACCACGACCCCGAGCGGGTCTTCCACTCCGAGCAACTGCTCAGGCGGAAGAGGGACTTCGCGGGCAAGCGGGTGGCCGTGGTGGGCGGCGGGCAGAGCGGCGCCGAGGTGGTGCACTACCTGCTCAGCTCGCCGGCACAGCGGCCCGCCAAGATCGTCTGGGGCACCCGGCGCAGCAACCTGCTGCCGCTCGACGACAGCCCGTTCGTCGACGAGCTGTTCCTGCCCGACTTCAGCCGCCACTTCTACAGCCTGCCCGAGACGGAGCGCGAAGCAGCCGTCGACCGACTGCGCATGGCGAGCGACGGCATCTCGCTCTCCCTGCTCCGGGCCCTCTACCAGCAGATGTACGACCTGGAACTCCTCGAAGGGGTCCGCCCCTGCCGCATCCTGCTCGACCAGCGCCTGACCGCACTCAAGCAGAACGACGCCGCCCTGCGCACCGTCTGGCAGCCCGCCCGCGGCGGTGCGGTGCTGGAGGAGGACGTCGACATGGTCGTCTGTGCCACCGGCTACGAGCACGGCATGTCCGAACTCCTCCTCGGACTGAAGGACCGGCTCAGCCTCCAGCACGGCCTCCCCGCAGTCCGTCCCGACTTCAGCCTCGACTGGGACGGCCCCGCCGCGAACCGGATCTACGTCCAGAACGCCGCACGGCGCGAGTTCGGCGTCGCCGACCCCAATCTGAGCCTGCTCGCTTGGCGCAGCGCCGTCATCGCCAACAGCCTGCTCGGCCACGAGCGTTACGACACCGGAGCGGTCAGCACTGCCCTGGACTGGGAGCCGCCGAGCGCGGCCGGCCGGCCCTGACCTCCAGCCCCGACATCCACGAGAGGAGCAACGGAGCGCGCACGCTCTCGCAACGTGTGCCGCTCCGTGTCATGCCATGCACGTCATCCGCATCCCCCGTACGGTCGGTGACCTCGAGCTGCCCGACTTCGTACGCAGCGTCGAGCCCTCCTGGGCGCAGCAGGGCAGGCTCCCCTTCAACCTGCGCCGGGTCACCCTGCGCCCCGGCGAGACGACGGCACCCCACAACCACCACGACACCGAGGTGTGGGTGATCCTCGACGGCGAGGGCGAGGTCGTCTCGGACGACGCCCGCGCGACCGTCACCGGCGGGGACACCGTCCGGCTTGCGCCCCTCGGCGTGCACACGCTGCGCAACACCTCCGACGGGCGTCCGCTGACCTTCCTGACCACCTGGTGGGAGGACATGACGGCGCTGGAGAAGGCGCACGAGGAGCGCGCGGCCGCCGCGACCCCCGGCGATCGGCCGGTGCTGCTGCTGCCGTCGTTCCCCACCCCCAACGGCGAACTTCACCTCGGCCACCTCGTCGGGCCGTTCCTCGGCGCAGACCTGGTGCGCCGCGGCCTGGTCCAGCAGGGTGCCGAGGCGCGCCTGCTCCTGGGCACGGTGGGGCACCAGAGCCAGGTGGCCGCCGCCGCCATCAAGGAAGGCGTGTCCTTCTACGAGTTCGCGGAGCGCAACACCGACGCGATCCAGGAAGCCCTGACCGCGGCCGGCATCCCCTGGGACGTGTTCGTCCGACCGTCGGCACCCGAGTACCCGGACATCGCCCTGCAGGTCTTCGAACGGCTCCGGCTGACCGGCCGCGTCACCAAGAAGACCGTCGCGGCCAACTACTGCGCCCCCTGCGGGACGTACCTCTTCGAGGCGTTCGTCGCGGGCGCGTGCCCGCACTGCGGTTCCTACGACACCGCGGGCATCGAATGCGAGGCGTGCGCCCTGCCCTTCGCGGACGAGGACCTGCGCGACCCCAGCTGCGCCACCTGCGGCACCCCTGCCGAGCGGCACGACCTCACCCGCTACTACCTGCCGCTCGAGCCGCTGCGCGAGAAGCTCACGGCCCACCTGCGCGGCACCCACATGAGCGCCAGACTGCGCTCCTACGTCGAGCGGGCTCTCGCCGCGCCGCTGCCCGACCTGCCGGTCAGCACCGTCGCCCCGGACGGCATCCCGATCCCGGCCGACGCCACCGGCGACACCGAGGGCCAGCGCATGTACTCGGCCTTCGAGCTGGCCGCCCGCTTCATCACGGCCCTCGACCGGCTCGCCCAGGACCAGGGTCTGGCCGGCTGGGAGGAGTACGCGGCCGCGTACAACCCCCGGACGGTGCTGTTCTTCGGTTTCGACAACGCCTTCCTGCGCACCATCGTCTTCCCCGCGGTCCTCGCCTCCTTCACCGACCGGCTGGCGCTGCCCGACACCATGATCTGCAACGAGTTCTACACGCTCGACGGGCAGAAGTTCTCCACCGGACGGCAGCACGCGATCTGGGGTCGCGAGGTCTTCACCGAGGAGACCCGCGACCAGCTCCGGTTGTACCTGGCCGGCACCCGCCCCGACACCCGCCGCAGGGACTTCGCCGTGGACGAGTACGCCCAGTTCGTGCGCACCGAGCTGCTCGGCGGCTGGGACGCCTGGCTGCAGTCCATCGACGGTCGGTTGCGCAAGCACTTCGGCGGGGTCGTCCCCGAAGCGGGCAGCTGGAACACCGAGGCCGAGGGGTTCTACGGCCACATCCGCGAACTGTGCACCCAGCTGCCGCGGGTCCTCGAACCGGAGCGGTTCGACGCCCGGGCCGCCGCGCAGACCCTGCACACCTTCACCGACCGGGCACGCCGCTTCGCCGAGGTCTGCGAGGACGTGCTCACCACGGAACCCCCCTCGGGTGTCGCCCGCACCTGCGTGGCCCTGGAACTCATGGCCGTCCGCGCCATGGCGGAGACAGCCGCGCCGCTGCTGCCGGTCCTCACCGCTCGGCTCGCCGCACAGCTGGGGACCGCCGGGGCCGAGGCCTCCGCGACCCCCCGATGGGTTCCGGCGGGAAGTGAAGTCGCCCTGGCAGGGCCCTACTTCACCCCCGACGTGTCCATCAAGACCACGCACTGAAGAGCGCCCCGTGGTGCGATCCCTCCAGTTCCTCCTCCTCGTGAAAGGCCATACCGTGAACAGCGAGAAGTCTGCCGACCTGTACGCGCGCGCAGTCGAGGTGCTGCCCGGCGGCAACAGCCGTACCGCCGTCTACAGCTCCCCCTACCCCCTCTACATCCAGTCGGGCAGCGGAGCCCGGGTCACCGACGCCGACGGTGTCGAGCGCCTCGACTTCCTCAACAACAGCACCACCCTGATCCACGGGCATGCCCACCCGGAGATGATCGCGGCCATCACGGCGGCGGCCGGTCACGGCACCAGCTTCGGCATGCCCACCCCGGTCGAGGTGGAGTATGCCGAGGCGCTGACCGCCCGCAACGAGACCTTCGAACACGTCCGCTTCACCAGTTCCGGCACCGAGGCCGTGATGATGGCGGTGCAGGCCGCCCGCGCGTACACCAAGCGCCCCAAGATCGCCAAGATCGCCGGTGCCTACCACGGCGCCTACGACGCCGTCGCCGTCAACAACGACGGCTCCGGCTCGCTCATCAACCACGCGGTGACCGGAAACCCCGAGGCCGTGGTGGCCAACACGGTGGTCATACCCTTCAACGACGCCGAGGGCGCGTTGGCCGTCCTGCGCGAACACGCTGCCGACCTGGCGTGCGTGCTGATCGATCCGGTGCCGTGGCGCATCGGTCTGGTGCCCGCCGACAAGGAGTACCTGGACGCGCTGCGCGAGTTCTGCGACAACAGCGGCGCCCTGCTGATCTCCGACGAGGTCGGCTCCTACCGGGTCGGCTACCACGGAGCCATGTACGCCCTGGGCAGCGAAGCCGACCTGACGGTGCTCGGCAAGGTCATCGGCGGCGGCATGCCGATCGGCGCCGTCGCCGGCCGTCGTAGGTACATGAGCGTCTTCGACCCGAGCCAGGGCGCCCCCGCCCTGCCGCACTCCGGCTCGTACAACGCCAACCCGGTCAGCATGAGCTCCGGCGTGGTCTCGCTGCGGCTGCTGACCCCGGAGGCGATGGAACGCATCGGCGAACTCGGTGAGCGGATACGGCAGTCGATGCGCGCCAGCATCACGGAGTCCGGCCTGGACTGGCAGGTCAACGGTCTCGGCTCGCTGTTCCGCGTGATCGCCACCAGCGCGCCCGAGGGCTACACCAGCGGTGCCGCGGCGATGAAGCGACTGTTCTGGGTGCTGATCGACAACGGTGTCCACATAGGCGACAGCGGCCTCGGCTGCATCTCCACGCCGATGGGCGACGCGGATATCACCGAGTGCGCCGAGGCCTTCGACAAGAGCTTACGTCAGATGCTCGCCGAGGGCCGGGCCTGAACGGAGACTCGGGCAGCACCCGGGCCGGCCTGGAGACGACACTCATGTTTACAGCTGACCAAGACGAGTTCCATCGCCGCCGGGCGGGCCTCCTGGCTCTCGCCTACCGGCGTACGGGTTCCGCCGAGGAGGCCGAGGACATCGTTTCCGAGGCGTGGCTGCGCTGGATCACGGCCACGGACGTGCAGAACCACGGCGCGCTCCTCGCGACCGTGGTGACCCGGCTGTGCGCGGACTACCGCAAGTCCGCGCGCACCCAGCGGGTCTCCTGCGTCGGGGTCCTGGTGGACGAGGCCACCCAGCGGCCCAGCAGGGCCGAAGGGCCCGCCGACCAGGTGGAGCGCGCGGACGAGCTGCGCCGCGGAGTCGCCTGGCTGATGGAGATCCTGGGCCCGGCCGAGCGTGCCGTCCTCGTGCTGCGCGGCGCCTTCGAGTACAGCTACCGAGAGATCGCCGAAGTGCTGAGCATCAGCGAGCCCTACAGCCGCAAGCTGTACAGCCGCGCTACCGCCCGGCTTGCGGAGGGGCGCCCCCGGTTCAGGGCCCCTCGGGTGGAGCACGCCGAACTGACCCAGCGGCTGCTCGCCGCCAGTCGCGGCGGCGAACTCGAACCGCTGGAATCCCTGCTGGTGGCCAGCATGGCGGCCTGACCCAGCCGCCGTCCGACGTGTCCCGGCGCGCGCCGCGCCCGCAGGCCCCGGCGCCGCCCCTTCTTCCCCTTCCGTAGGAGGCCCTGCCATGCGACCGAACGTAGTCCTCATCGGCTCGATGTACGCCGCCGAAGCCGAGGAGCTCCTGGAACGCTACGCCGATGTCCGCCGTGTCGACGAGGAGGACCGGCCGGCCGTGCTCGCCGCCGTCGCCGACGCCCATGGCCTGGTGGCCCGTTACCCGGCCAGGATCGACCGCGAACTCCTCAGCGCGGCGCCCAATCTGCTCGCCGTCCTGTCGAGCGGCCGCGGCGTCGACAACATCGACATCGATGCGGCGAGCGAGGCCGCAGTGGCCGTCGCCAACAACCCCGGCCTGGGTGGCAAGCCCGTGTCCGAGCACGCGCTCGGACTGCTTCTGACGGTCACCCGCAGCCTCGCGGCCGTGCACCGCCACGGCCTGGAGGCCGCCTGGGATGCCCGCCTGACCACCCACCGCGTCGAGCTCACCGGGAAGGTCATGGGCATCGTCGGCCTCGGCAACGTCGGCGGCTGGATGGCCCGGCGAGCCCACGGCGGATTCCTCATGCGCGTACTGGCCTACGACCCCTACGTCTCGGCCGAGAAGATGGCCGAGGTGGGAGCGGTCAAGGTCGAACGCCTCGAAGACCTCCTGGCGCAGGCCGACTTCGTCACCGCGCACCCCGAACTCAACGAAGAGACCGAGCAGATGTTCAACAGGACGACCTTTGGGCAGATGAAGCCCGGTGCCTACTTCATGAACACTTCCCGGGGACGCGTCGTCGACACCGACGCACTGGTCGAGGCGGTGCGCTCGGGCCATCTGGCAGGCGCCGCCCTGGACGTGTACGAGGACGAGCCGCTGCCCAAGGACAGCCCGCTCCTCGAGCTCGACAACGTGGTACTCAGTGCGCACATCGCTGACTTCACCGTCGAGACCAAGCGGGCACTGTCACTGTCGGCTGCCAACCAGCTGCTCGCCGCCCTGAACGGCAAGCAGCCGCCGGCCATGCTCAACCCCGAGGTCTGGGGCCGCGTCGCCGACCGCAGGCATGCCCTGCTGGGCTGACCGCCACCACGACGGGAGAGACCTGGACATGACGAAGCGGTGGCGCGGCGTCCCCGTGTGGCCGCACGTGGCCCGGACCGGGCTCACCAGCTCCGTCGTGCGGATCTCCGCGGGCGCCACCGCGGCGGCCCGCGCCCCGGCACCGGCGGCTCCGATCGTGACCCTGCCCCCAGCCCTGAGGGCACAGGCCCTGAGGGCACGGGGGATCATCCCGGGCGCTCGCTGGAGGCGGACCCCACCCGTGCCCGCCGGAGCCGAAGCGGTGGCCCCTGCGGGGCCCGGCGCCCCTGCTCGGCTTCCCTGCCCACACCGGGCAGCGCCGCCGCGGGACCTCGGAGCGCCGCCCGGTCGCCGCACACTATTTTCTCCTGGCGGTCGCCGACGCCCTGCCGGCGGCCGCCAACGCCCTCCCGGCCCGAGCCGCCGCTCAGGCACCGGGACACTCAGGGCACTCAGCAGGCCGATACGGAGGAGTGGCAACGTGTTCATGGCGGTCGTGGGTCTCAACTGGGGCGACGAAGGCAAAGGAAGGATGGTCGACAACCTGGCAGCGGACGCCGATGTGGTGGTCCGCTACCACGGGGGCGGCAACGCCGGGCACACCGTGCACACCGACGCTGGAAAGTTCAAGCTGCACAGCCTGCCGAGCAGTGTGCTGCGCCCGGACGTGACCAGCGTCCTCGGTCCCGGTATGACGATCGACGTCGAAGGCGTCCTGCATGAGCTGACGGCCCTCGACACACAGGGCACGACCACCGGACAGGTCCTCGTCTCCCACCAGGCGTCCCTCAGCTTCCCCTTCCACCGTGCCCTGGACGCGGCCGAGGAGGAACGGCTCGGACACGGCCGGTACGGCTCCACCCGCAAGGGCGTCGCCCCCGCCTACGGCGACCGCGTCATGAAGAAGACGCTCCTCGTGCATGAACTCTTCGACAAGGAAAGCCTGTCCTCTCGTCTCGACACCGTCGTGACCTGGGCCAACGAACGGATCGAGAAGATCTACGGGGGCCGGCCGCTCGCCCTCGCCGATATCGAGCGCTGGGCCCAGGAGACGGCGGCCCGCCTCGAGCCGTATGTCGCCGACGTGAGCGGCCTGCTGGCCAATGCGCTGGACGAGGACGCCACCGTACTCGCTGAAGGACAGCTCGGCGCTCTGCGCGACCTCTATTACGGCATCTATCCCTTCACCACCTCCTCCAACTGCCTCGCCGGGCACGCACCGGTCGGCGCCGGTGTGCCCTGGGCCCGCCTGGACCGCACCGTGGGCGTCACCAAGGCATTCTCCTCGTGCGTGGGCGCCGGCCCCTTCGTCACCGAGTTCGACGAGGAACGCGCCGACCGTCTGCGCCGCCAGTGGGGCGAGTACGGGGCGACGACGAACCGTCCGCGCCGCCTCGGTGCCTTCGACGCGGTGGCGACCCGCTACGGCGCGCGCATCCAGGGCGCCGACGAGATCGCCCTCACCAACCTGGACCAGCTCACCGGCATCGGCGAGCTCCGGATCTGCACGGCATACGAGAACAACGGCCGCACCACCACCGAGTTCAGCCCCCGCCCGACCGAACTCGACCGTGCCAGGCCGGTGTACGAGACCATCGACGGCTGGGACGAGGACATCTCCCAGTCCCGTGACTTCAGCGAACTGCCGCCCGCCGCACGGCAGTACGTGGAGACCGTCCAGGAACTCCTCGGCGTGCCCGTGCGCTACGTGTCGGTGGGGTCCCACCGCGACGCACTGATCGAGATCGCCACCACTCCCGCCCAGAAGGGGAACTGACATGCTGGCCATCCTCGCAGCGAGCGACAAGCGGAACATCGCCACCTTGGCCGGCGGGCTGCTGCGCCTCGGCTGGGAGGTGGTGGCGACGGAAGGCACCCACCGGCTGGTGCGAGCAGAGGGACACGACATCGGCCGCGTGTCCGAGCTCGCCGGGGTGCCCACGCTCCTCGGCGGCCGGGTCAAGACGCTGACCCTGTCGGTCATGGGCGGCATCCTCGCCCGCGAGACCGAGGGGGACCTGAAGGAGATCGCCGAGTACGGCATCCCCCGGGTCGATCTCGTGTGCTGCAACTACTACATCCTGCCGGAGCCCGTCGACGGCATGGACCTGGCCGCCTTCCGTGAGCGCGTCGACATCGGTGGCCCGGCGATGCTGAGGGGCGCGGCGAAGAACTGCGAACATGTCATCCCGCTGAGTGACCCCGAGGACTACGGACAGGTCCTCGACCTCTTGGCGGAGGGCGGTGGCAAACCCTCGGCCGTGCCCCTGAGTCACCGACTTCGCCTCGCCGGGAAGGCCTTCGAGATCAGTGCCGCGTACGACGCCTCGGTGAGCGCTCTGTTCGGCGCGCAGCAGTCGTGACCGCCCCCCTCGGGCCGCGCCCGCCCCTGGCCCGCGAGGCCAGGACGGGCGCGCGCTGGGACCCGGTGAACCGTCAGCTGAGCGTCCGGCCGCTCGACCAGGAGCAGCCGCCCGACACCGGGACGCACATCACCTACCAGGGAAAGGTGTGGCTCACGTTCGACGCGTACGACCAGCTCATCGCTGTTGACCTGCCCGGCGCCCCCGAGCCGCTGGCCCGTCGCCTGCCGCAGCAGCAGCGGCACCGGTTCCCGTGGAGCACCCTGTCCACGCCGGACATGGTGCAGTGGCGCTCCGAGCCCGGCTCCGGCTGGGTCTGGACCGTGCTCGGCCCCGGGCTGCCGTATCGCCGGCTGATCGCCGCGGCGGCCGTAGACATCCGCCTGTGCCCGGACCAGTCGCTGTTCCTGCACGCCAGCCTGCACCAGGACACAGCCGAGGCCTGAGACTCCGGGCGTTCCCCCCGGATCAGTCGAGCAGAGCGGTCAGCCGACCGCTCTTCGCGGCCTGCTCCAGCTCGTTCAGTGCGTGCACGGCGCTGCGCGCCGCCCGCGGATCACGCTCCCGCAGACCGCTCGAGGCGAACTCGTCCTCATCGAGCCGCAACACGGTGCCGCCGTCCGCGGACATCCACAGGTCCAGGTCGAGGTCCTCGACGACGAGCTCACCGTCGTCCAGGACGCTCGGCCGCGTGATGTCGCAGTACCAGCCCTTGAGGGAGCCGTCCGCCGCGCGCACCTCCTTGACCGCGTACCAGCGATCGCGCCAGTAGCGCTCCACGAAGACATCGCCCGGCTCGAAGCGTACGAAGCCGAAATCCCGTACGCCCGGAGCGGCCCAGTCGGCGCGGACCGTGATCCGTGTGCCGTCGTCCGCGAGCAACTGGGCCGGGTAGCGAATCTTGGTGCGGCCCGCCTTGACCAGGACCACGTCCACCGTGCCCTGCCCAGCGGAGTTGTCGGACATGACGGACCTCCCGGTCGCAGATGTCAGAGCCGAACCAGTTTGAAGATCATTGATATCATATCGATCCCCACGAACCGGAGTTGCCGGACACCTGCCCGCCCCCGGCAGACGGGTCGGAAGCCTTGAGGCGGTCAGAAGTGCTTCAGTAACTCCGGGAAGGCCTGTAGCGCCAATGTCGCCTCGTCATCCCCGAACTCCTGGTGCTCCAGCACCCAGGTGTGCTCGTGCGGAATATGCACGGTGTTCAGACCGGCGCGACGGGCCGGAATGATGTCCGACTTGGGAGAATTACCGATCATCCAGGTCTCCGAGGGTGTCACTCCCAGTTCACCCACAAGCCCGCGGTACGTGTCGACGTTCTTCTCTCCGACGATGTGGATACTCCGGAAGTGGTGAGCCAGTTGAGAGGCTTCCACCTTGCGCTGCTGCTCCGCCAGGTCGCCCTTGGTGAGCATCAGGAGCTCGTACCGACTCGACAACTCGGCGAGCGTCTCGGGGACTCCGCTGATCAGCTCGATGGTCCGGTGCAGCAACGGCGTGACCAACTCCTCGATCCGATCGGTGTCGTCGGTGCTCAGTGCGCGACCGAGGAGCTCCTTCCGGCAGTCCCGAAGGCTCTGCCGGAACATGTTCGCGCCGTACCCCAGCGAGACCGCGTTCGAGGCCTCTATCCGGTCGAGGAGGGGCCGTACGTGGTCGCGCTCGGACGGGGGGCAGACCCAGTCCAGAAAGCGGTCGATGACACGTTCGAAGATGACGTTGTTCTCCCACAGGGTGTCATCGGCGTCAAAAATGAGAACGTGCGCGTTGCGCATCTGCTTTCACTCCACCTGTCGGCGCGAAGAGAACTGCCGCCCCGTCCCGGGTTCGTCGGCGGGTCGGTGCCCCACAGGACGCGGTCGTGCAGAATGCTCATCATGTCAGAGGGCTACCGTATTCGAGGGCGGCGGGCCGCCGAGATCGTGAGTAGCGTCGAGATGGCCGTGGCGGCTGGTGTGCTCGCTCCGGGCAGCGTACTCCCGCCGCTGCGGGGCCTCGCCGCGGAACTCGGCGTCAACCCCAACACGGTTGCTTCCGCCTACCGCCTTCTGCGGGAGCGGGGGGTCATCGAGACCGGCGGCCGCCGGGGCAGCCGTGTGCTGCCCCGGCCCGCCCACACGCCACGCCACAAGACCCGGCTCGACCTCCCCCGCGACGCGCGCGACCTGTCGCACGGCAACCCCTCGGCAGACCAACTGCCCTCGCTGGCCGAGGCACTTCGGCACACCGCTGCCGAGCAGCTGCGTGACCCCGTCCTCTACGGCCGGGCGTCCGTGGACGAACGGCTGAAGGAAATCGTTCGGCGCGAGTTCCTCGCGGACGGTCTGCCGCCCGGGCCGATCGCCGTCACATCCGGTGCGCTCGACGCCATCGAACGCGTCCTGCGCGTCTGGCTGCGGCCCGGCGATCTGGTGGCCGTCGAGGACCCGGGCTGGGGAAGTCTGCTGGATCTCCTGCCGGCCCTGGGGCTGCGGGCGGTGGGCATCGGCGTCGACGACGACGGGCCCCGGCCCGACGACGCCGCTCGCGCGCTGGCGTCCGGGGCCGCCGCGCTCGTCGTCACCTCACGCGCGCAGAACCCCACCGGGGCGGCGCTGGGGGCGGATCGGGCGGCTGAACTGCGCGACGCGCTGAGGCCCCGTCCCCACGTGCTGGTGATCGAGGACGACTTCGGCCATGCCATCGCCGACATGCCCTACCACCCGCTCTGCGCCGAGGGCGGGCGGCCGGTCACCGAACACTGGACGGTGATCCGCTCAGTGACCAAGGTCCTCGGCCCCGACATGCGGCTGGCGGTGCTGACGGGCGATGCCGACACGGTGGACCTGATGCGGGGCCGGCAGCGCCTCGGGGCCGGCTGGGTGAGCCACGTGCTCCAGCGGACCGTCGCACAGCTGTGGCACGGTGAGGCGGCGGACCGCACGCGGGTGGCCGAGTTCTACGGGGTGCGCCGGGCGGCGCTCATCCGTGCCCTGGCCGGGCAGGGAGTCCGGTCGTACGGGCGCAGCGGCTTCAACGTGTGGATCCCGGTGCCGGACGAGACCGTGGCGGTGGTGGGGCTGTTGGGGCGAGGGTGGGCGGTCGCGCCCGGTGCTCGCTTCCGCCTGGGCTCACGGCCGGGCCTGCGCGTGACCGTGTCCACGCTGGGACTCGACGAGATCCCGCGACTGTCCGCGGACGTGGCGGCAACTCTCCGCACCGACCTGAGCGCGACCGGCCTGGCCTGAACCGCCCGCGCAGACCGTCCTGAAGGCGCCCTCGGTCCGCGCCGCGGCCGATCCGCCCATGCGTTGCGGGCCCGCGCCCCGACAACACCACCCACCGCATCCCCGAACACGTCACGGCCCGCTCCGGGCCTGGTGCTGCGCATCGTCGACGACCTGGCACCCGCCATCCTCGCCGCACTCGGCGCCTACCGCGCCCACAAGGAAGCCGGCCACCCTTCCCCGGCCCCCGGCTCTGCGCAGCCTGGCCCCACCCGAGGCATCGCCGGGAGCGATTCCCCACGGTCCGGCGCACCGGCCCGCCTCGACCCCCTCGTCTTCCGTCAGCCTCGTCAGATTTGCGAGGCTCCAGCACAGTAGTTACGGTGTATAACGTAAGCGAGTGTAAGTAGCGGTGAGGTTCTCCGGTCCTCCCGTCCCGAAAGGACTTCGTCATGGCCGCAGTACAAAGTTCGCGCCACACCGTTCTGGGAGCCGGTCCCGCCGGCACCTCGGTCGCCTTGGAGCTGGTGCGGCGTGGGCGGACGGTGCGGCTCGTGGACCGGGCGGGTTCCGGTGAGCCGCTGGAGGGTGTCGAGCGGGTCGCCGGCGACGTCGGCACGGTGGAGGGGGCGCTCGCCGCGATCGAAGGCGCAGACGTCGTGTACCACTGCGTCAACGTCGCCTATCACCTTCAGGTCGACGTGATGCCCGGCATCACGGAGGCCGTCCTGGGCGCGGTGGAGCGCACCGGGGCCCGCCTGGTCGTGCTGGACACGCTGTACCCGTACGGCGAGACCCATGGCGAGGTCATGACGGAGGACACCCCCTGGCGGGCGACCACCGCCAAGGGCAGGATGCGCGCCGCACTGGACGAGAACTACCTCAGCGCCCACAAGGAGGGCCGCGCGAGGGTGGCCCTCGGCCGCTCGGCTGACTTCGTGGGACCCCGCGTGCTGAACTCCACGATGGGCGGAGCCGTCTTCCCCGCGGTGCTCATGGGCGAAGACGTGCTGGCGCTGGGCAACATCGACCTCAAGCACAGTTACAGCAACATTCTCGACGTCGCCCGCGGTCTGGCCACACTCGGGGAGAACCCGGATGGCGACGGCCGCGTCTGGCACCTGCCTACCGCCCCGGCCCGTACGACGCGGGAGATCTTCGGCATGCTGGGCGGCCTGGTGGGCCACCCGCTGCGGACCGTCGCGATGGACGAGCCGCGCCCTTTCGGTCCGTTCGACGAGACGTTCATGAACTCCTACGCCGAGCTGTTCTACCAGCACACGGAACCGCAGGTCATGAGTTCCAGCGCCTTCCAGCAGAGGTTCGGCGTCGAGCCCACCCCGATCGAGACCACCCTGAAGGCGACCCTGGAGTGGTATCGGGCCTTCCTCGCCGCCCGGTCGCAGGGCTGACCCGCGTCCACTCGACCCAAGGCACGCCGCCGTCCTCCTCCCGGCAGGGACCGGGAGGATGACGGCGGCGTAGCGGAAGCGATAGGGTGACGCGTTCGCGATACACCGGGCCCGGTCCGACAGGGGCCACGGCCGGGAAGCCGAACGCGGAGTGCCCGGGGAGTCAGCAGGAGGCGGGGAATGGCAGCGCGTGTGAGCAGTCCGCGTGAGCGGTACCGGGAGCGGACTCGCTCGGAGATCAAGGAAGCGGCGGTCCGCCAGCTCGCCGTCGGCGGCGTCGAGAGCGTGGCGCTGCTGCGGATCGCCAAGGAGATCGGGATGTCCGGCCCGGCGCTCTACCGCTACTTCGCCAGCCGTGACGACCTCCTCGCGGAAATGGTGCTCGACGCCTACCGGGGCGTGGCCGAGGCCGTCCACGCGGTGGACACCGACAGGCCGGGTCGCACCGTTCTCCACGCTCTGACCAGGGCCTACCGCGCGTGGGCGGTGGCGCAGCCGCATCTGTACCTGCTCATCCAGGGCACCCCGGTGGCGGACTTCACCGCACCGGCCGAAACCCTCTCGCAGGCACGATCGGCCCTGGGGCCGTTCCTGACCACCTTCGCCGAGGGACGCCCGCTGGCTGCGGTGGACCCGTTGTTGGACGGCCCGAGGGCGTGGCTGTCCGATGATCCGGAGGTCGCTGCCTGGGTCGGGCAGTGGACAGAGCTTCCGGCCGATGCCCCCGCGGCGGCTGTCGCACTGACCGGAGCCGTGATGGCCTGGTCGCAGATGCACGGCGCGGTGAGCCTGGAGGTCGCGGGTCAGTTCACGGGCATGGGCCACGATCCCGCCGGCCTCCTCGACGTGCAGACAGCACTCCTGGCCGACGCCTTCCAGCTCCCCTGAGGCATCGCCTGCCAGCGGGCGGGGCCTACGCTGCGGCCTGCTGCCACCGCACGATCTTCAGGAGTCCACACAACCCCGATGATCACGCGGTCACCGTCCCTTCTGCGGGCTGGGGTTCAGTGTGGCGGCGAAGCCGAGTTGGCGTGTCAGGCCCTTCGTCATCCCGGCCGGCTGACTCCCCCCTGCGGCCCCGCGGACCTCGGGCCCTAGCGTGGTGGTGTCCGGGTGAGCGGGCCAGGTGGTTGTCCCTTCGGCTTCGCGCGAAGGTGCGCCCGCCCGGCGACACGGAAGCGGGGGAGTGCTGGAGTGGCAGGGAGAACGGGATCGCCGACGCGGCGTCGGATCGCCGTCACGGGCGCGGTGGTGGCGGTCCTTGCGGTCCTGGCCGCGGCGGGTTGGTACGGCTACGTGTGGCTGGCGGCTCCGATGGACGTCCTGTCGCGGACAGGTGAGGTCGACACGGCGAGCCGCAGCGCGAAGGCGGAGAGCGAACGCCGCCTGGAGGAGATCGTCGACGCCCTGCCAGGTGCGCCACGGCTGCTCGGCGAGGCGGCCGCGGACCACTGCCTGCGTCATCCTCCCTTCGAGGGGGAGCCCGCCGGCCCGCTGCGCTGCCAGTGGCGGCTGGATCGGTACGTCGCCTTCGAAGGCAACCTGCGGACGGTGGGCGGGGAATGGCGGAAGGCGCTGTCGGACGACCGCTGGAGGGGCTCATGGGTGCCGTTCCCGCCCGGGTTCCGCTCCTCGTCGGAGCGGTACGAGTACCACGACCCGCGGACGCGCGACCGTCTCGACGTCACGCTGACACGGGACAGCGACGGCCTGCGCGGCCTGTACGCCCCGCCCGCCGTCGAGCCCTTCGTGGAGTACGAACGGGAGCAGCGGGGCTTCACCGGGCGGGACGCGGCGGAGCGCGCGGTGGCGGAAGGCCGGCGGGTCGCCAGGATCTCGCTGGTGCACGCCTACTACGGCCAGGACGGCCGCGCTCCCTTCGCGCCGCTGCGTTGACGGCGGCTCCCGCGGCGAGCCCGCCCGGAGGGCAGAGCCCGCCCCGCAGGGCCGGTCCGGACCACGGTGGACGCGGGGGCGGTGCCTCTTCCCGTTCCCCGCCGGCACACCTGCCCCCACAAGCTACTCGCTGGTAATGTTCGGGCATGTCAGAGAACCAGCCGTCCGTCGGCGAGATGATGGCGGCCACCGTGCCGATGGCCCGCACCCTCAACCTGGAGTTCGTCGAGACCAGCCCCGACCGCGCGGTCGTCCGGCTGCCCGACCAGGCGGACTTCCACAACCACGTCGGCGGCCCGCACGCGGGGGCCATGTTCACCCTGGGTGAGTCGGCCAGCGGCGCCATCGTGCTCGCCGCCTTCGGGGACCAGCTCTCACGGGCCGTGCCGCTCGCGGTGAGCGCCGAGATCGGCTACCGCAAGCTGGCCATGGGGCCCGTCACCGCCACCGCCGAACTCGGCCGCCCCGCAGCCGAGGTGGTGGCGCAACTCGACGCGGGCGAGCGCCCCGAGTTCCCCGTCAACGTCGCCATCACCCGCGAGGACGGCGCCGTCACCGGCGAGATGGTCATCGTCTGGACCCTTCGCCCGAACAGCTGACCTCGCCGGATCGGTTAGGCTTCCCGGCGTGTGTACCCGCGTCCGGGCGCACGCCGGGAAGCGGTACTGACGGGGAGGATCAGCGTTGGACATCCAGGGCTGGCTGGAGACGATTCCGCCGGTGGCGGTCTATTCGCTTTTGACGGTGGTCATCCTCGTCGAGATGCTCGGGGTGCCGCTGCCAGGAGAGATCATTCTTGTCAGCTCGGCGCTGCTGGCCTCCCAGGGCTACGTGGACCCGCTGTGGGTCGGCATCTGCGCCACCTTCGGCGCCTGCGTCGGCGACACCCTCGGATACCTCATCGGCCGTCGCGGGGGCAGACCCCTCTTCGGCTGGCTGGGGCGCAAGTTCCCCAAACACTTCTCGCCGCAGAACGTCGCGCTCGCCGAACGCTCCTTCGAGCGTTGGGGCGCCTGGGCCGTCTTCTTCGGCCGCTTCGTCGCGCTGCTGCGCATCTTCGCCGGGCCGCTGGCCGGTGTGCTGCGCATGCCGTACTGGAAGTTCGCACTGGCCGACATCCCCGGCGGCATCCTGTGGGCGGGTGGTACCACCGCGGTCGTCTACTACGCCGGTGTGGTCGCGGAGGAGTGGCTCAAGCGCTTCTCCTGGATCGGCCTGGTGCTCGCCGTGCTGGTCGGGCTCTGCTCGTTCGCCCTCATCAAGCGCCGCGCGAAGAAGTACGCCGACCGGCAGGTCGAGGAGATCACCGACGCCCGGCAGCCGGTGCTGGCCGTCGACTGAGCGTCGGCCCCGAGTCAGCTCCGGCGCCCCGGCGCTCCCCGGCACCACGGTGGACGCCCCGGGGCGCCGCAACGACCGTCCGGCGCGCCGGGCTGTGCCGTAGGACGACCGAGCGGAAACCTTGGAGCGGGCGATGACACAGGGACCACTGATCGCGGCGGTGGGCGGCGGCGAGCCGCAGCTCGACCCGGAGGCGTTCGCCGCGCCGACCTCCGTGGTGGTCGGGGACGTGTCGATGGCCGCCGAGGCGAGCGTCTGGTACCACAGCGTGCTGCGCGCGGACTGCGGCCCGATCGTCATCGGGGCCCGGAGCAACATCCAGGACAACTGCACCGTGCACGTCGACCCCGGGTTCCCGGTCACCGTCGGTGAAGGCGTCTCCGTGGGCCACAACGCGGTGCTGCACGGCTGCACGGTCGAGGACGACGTGCTGGTCGGCATGGGCGCCACCGTGCTCAACGGCGCCCGGATCGGTGCCGGATCGCTGGTCGCGGCGCAGGCCCTGGTGCCGCAGGGCATGCGGGTGCCGCCCGGCTCCCTGGTGGCCGGTGTGCCCGCCAAGGTGCGCCGCGAGCTGACCGGCGAGGAACGGGAGCACCTCCGTCTCAACGCCGCGATGTACGTGGAACTGGCGAGGACGCACCGGGCCGCCCACGAGGGCTGATCGGCCTCCCGGTCGACTCCACCGGGGCGGGACGGCATCACCCGGGGCCCGTCGGCGGGGCCGCGCCCCGCCGACTACGGTGAACACGTGTGCTCCCGACGCAACCCCCTGTCCCCGCTGCTCAGCCGGGCCGTGCACCGCACCTGGCGCTGGGCCCAGCGGGCCGGTGCCGTCACCGCCGACCGCCCCGGCCCCTACCGGTTCCGCCGCATCGGCGTCGGCACCCGGCTCGCCTTCCCGCAGGGCACGGTGTTCGGCGCACCGTGGATCGAGCTCGGCGACCACTGCGTGATCGGCGCCGACGTCACCCTCACCGCCGGCATGATGCCCGACCTGGAGCTGGGCCCCGAGACGGTGCTGCGGCTGGGCAACGGCGTGGTGCTGGGGCGCGGCAGCCACGTCATCGCGGACACCTCCGTCTCGATCGGCGACGACGTCTTCTTCGGGCCGTACTGCTACGTCACCTCCACCAACCACTCCTACGACGATCCCGAGATGCCCGTCGGCAAGCAGTGGCCGAGGACGGCCCCCGTGGAGATCGGCTCGGGCAGCTGGATCGGACACGGTGCGGTGGTGCTGCCCGGGGCGCGCCTGGGCCGCAACGTCGTGGTGGCGGCGGGTTCGGTCGTGCGCGGTGACGTCCCCGACCACGCCGTGGTCGCCGGCGCGCCGGCGAGAGTGGTCCGGCGCTGGGACCCGGAACGCG
>NZ_BAAHCA010000011.1:0-31753 GCF_054776295.1 Streptomyces sparsus | reverse complement strand
CCACCCTGCGCGTCGTCGCGCGCATCGGCGTCCGCGGCGGCCCGAAGCGGCTCCGCGGCGACCGGCGGCACCGGGGGTCCGAGGGGGGCGTAACCGGCGGGCGGCGGGGGCATCGACCCGAACGGGGCGTCGGAGCCGCCGGTGTTCTGGGTGTACCAGGCAGGGGGCGTGTAGTCGATGGTGAACTCGCCCGTGGTCTCCAGATCGGACTCGGGCTCCTGGCCGGGGGTGATCCCGTCGCCGCGGATCTCGTCCCGGTCGCTGTTCACAATGACCTCCTGCTGATCTGGTCCCTCACCCCGGTGTCCCGCAGCAGGGCTCCCCCTTCGCGGCAACCACACCGCACGCACCCCCAGACTAGACGCCGCACGGCCCGCCGGGGCAGACCGGTCCCCGCCTCTTCGCCCGGCGAACCACCACGCCCCGCGGACCGGCATAGTGGGCTTCGCACCCCGTGTGCGCACGCCTCTTCGCCCGCCCCGACCACGCCCCGACGGAGTTCCCCACTGTGGCCCCCACCGCCCGCGCCGCCCGCCTCACGGCCGCTGCCGCCGCCCTCGCTCTCGGCCTCACCGCCTGCGGCGACTCCTCCTCCGGCGACTCGACGTCCGCAGCCGGTACGGACGCGTCCTCGCTCGTGCAGCAGGCCAACAAGGCCATGAAGGAGACGTCGTTCCGGTCCACCGGCTCGACCACGGCCTTCGCCAACGGCACCCAGGAGACGACCTGGGACCCCGAGAAGGGGCTGCGCGCGGTCGCCTCGGGAGACGCCGACGGGGAGATGTACTGCAAGGACGGCAGGAACCTGCTCAGCGCCGGCCTGCTCGTGGCCTCGCTGGAGCAGTCCGGCCAGAACGTCGAACTGCCCGACGAACTCGCCGACGTGTACGTGGAGACCGAGACCGGCCAGGGCTGCGACGCGCTGTTCTCCATCCCCGAGACGGCCGAGCGCGCCCCGGAGAAGGACACCGAGGTGGAGGGGACGAAGACCCTCGCCCTGACCGCCGGCGACGGCCGGACCGAGGACGTGTACTACGTCGCCGCGTCCGGCGAACGGGTGCTGCTGAAGATGGAGTCCGCACGCGACGGCCGCCGCAGCAGCACCAGCTACGGCTCGTTCGGCGAACCGACCGACGTCACGCTGCCGCCGGCCGACCGCACCATGCCGATGTCCGACTTCCAGCAGCAGGTCAACCGCTGAATTCCGCGTCGCGCGGCGTCAGTCGAGCCGCCGCGCGACGCCCAGCAGGCCGGACTCCGCGTCCGTCGGCTGGATCATCGCGAACTGCCGGTCGCTGCGCGCACACCACAGCGTCACCCCGTCACCCAGCGACGGCAGCGCCTCCACCTCGCGGGACGACAGTGTCAGCAACCGCCCCAACTGCTCAGCCTCCTGGGGTGAGACCCGCTGCACCCCGGCCAGCGCCGCGGACCGCAGCAGCCGCGGGGCGACCGGGCTGAGGTACGGCAGCAGCGTCAGCACCGACTGCCAGGGCGCCGAACTCACCCGCCCGCGCGGCGGTTTCATCCCGCAGTCCCGAAGCACCACGACGGGACTGCCGACCGTCGGCCCCAGCGCCGGCACCCGGCCCACCTCGTGCACCGACATCGCGCCGTCGTCGCCGCCCACCGCCTGCACCAGGTTCGCCCACGCCTGCGGCCGGCCGGTCTCCACCGCGATCCGGGCACCCGTCGCCGCCAGGCGCAGGGCCAGCACCTGGGCCGTCCACAGGCCGCCGATCAGCACCGCGTCGTACGGCCGCGGATGGTGGAAGCCCAGCACGGCCGTCCGGCCCTGCGCGTCCACCCCCGCGATGACACCGTCGTCTCCCAACGGCAACGCCAGAGCGTCCAGTTGGGCCACCGGCAGCAGATGCCGTCCGGAACCAGGCCCCCGCACCATCAGCGCACACCTCCCAGCGGCATCGTCGCCAGCACCCCGGGCACCTGCTCGCGGTCCAACCGGACCAGACCGACCTTCACGCCCCTGGCCATGCGCTCCAACTCGCGTCGCAAATTGGTGAGTTCATCGGCGCTGCGACCGGTGATCCGCAGATGGCCGGCGACCGCCACCGCCTGGCGGTCGGCGTGGCCCAGGGTCAGGCTGAGCGTGGTCGCCAACGCCGGAAGCGAACTGAGCAGCGCCGCCAACTGCGGCAACGGCACAGCGCCCGGACCCAGTTCCGGCCACCTGCCGATCCCGTACGCCGTGTGCCAGCGGTCGTCGCACTGCCAGGCCCGCGCGGACTCCACCGTGCGCTGCACCGGCGGCGAGTCGGGCTGGCTGGCCTGGGCAGTCACCAGCGGATCGGCCACCGCCGAGGTGGCGAGCGCGGCGACCAACTCGCCCTCGGTCAGTACCGCAGCCCGGAAACCCGCGCCGCTCAACCGGCTGGAGAGCTGGTCGGCGACCCGCACCAGGCAGCGCTGCACACCCTCCAGGCCGCCACCGCGCGCCTCGACCGCCTCCCGGCACAGCTCCGGGTCGAGCTTCACCGCCACCCACGTGAGCCGCACCGCCGGCGTGCCCGACGTCGCCTGCAACGGGCCGTAACTCCGGGCCGCCACGGACCCCTTGGGCAGCGTGGGCGCCGGCGCCGGCTGCGTGTGCTGCACCACCTGCACCGACTCCAACCGGATGCCGTCGACATGCAGCGCGTCGTGCAGCAGGCGCAACGGCAGCGGACGCTGACCCCGCTCCCACCGCAACGCGGAAGCGGCCGTCTCCACCCGCAGCACCGCGGTGAGAAACGTGCCGTCGCCGATCGTCCCCACCGAGCGGCGGTTGCGATCCACGAACGTGTGGGTGCGCAACCTCGGGGCGCACTCCACAGCCGGCGCGAGACCCGCGTCGACGTCCGAGGACCGCACCGGGCCGGCCTGCCGCCGCCTGCGGCGCAGGGCGAAGACACCGCTCAGCCACTCCGGCAGCGACCGCCCCCGGCGACGGGCGACCGCCAGCAGCACCAGCGCCGCCGCCACCACGCCCGCCGGGACCAGCACCAGCGGATGCAGCACCCACGCGGTCAGCAGCAGCGCCAACGCCACCTGCACCAGCACCAACTGCTGCAACCCCACCGGGCCGAACCGGCCGGAGCCGCCCTCCCGGCGCAGCACCGCAGGCCCCGAAGCCGCCTGACCGGAGTCCGGGCCCCCGGCAGCGGCAGTGCCGCCGCCGGGCGGTGCCGCGTCCGGCTCACGGCGTGTGCTGGTAGCGGTCGCCATACGCTCTCAAGCCCCCTGGTGTCCGTGTTCGCCTTCCGAAACCGAGGCGACATTCGCCTTCGGCAACCAAGGCGACCGACGGCCGCTCACCCTACCGGAGCAGCACCCCCGGACCGGCTGCGGGCGGGGGACCCTGTCCACGCGGCAGGGCCGCCACCACATACCCTGTCGAGGCCGGTCAGGGGAGTCGGCCCACGGGGAGGGCGGTTACACATGGCATCAAGGCGCGACGAGCTCAACGCCTACACCTTCGCGAAGAAACGCACCGTCGCCTCGTTCCTCCAGCCCTCACCCACCGGCACCGAGGAGGGCGCCCCCCGACCGATCCGCGGGTTCCTGCCCGGCCTGATCATCGGCGCCGTCGTGCTGGCCGGCTTCGGCGCCTGGGGCATGTTCAAACCGCAGGCACCCAAGGGCTGGGACAAGCCCGGCGCCAAGGTCATCGTCGCCTCCGACTCCACCACGCGCTACGTGGTGCTGAAGACGGGCAGCAAGGCGCAACTGCACCCCGTGCTCAACCTGGCCTCCGCCCGCCTCCTGCTCGACCCGGACGACTACGGCGTCGTCAAGGTCGCGGAGAAGGAACTGGACAGCGGCAGGATCCCGCACGGCCCCACCATCGGCATCCCCTACGCCCCCGACCGGCTGCCGGGCGCGAAGGACGCGGGCGACGCCAAACGGTGGGCCGTCTGCGAGCAGCCCAGCGGCACCGGACGCACCACTCAGCGCGCCACGTTCGTGTTCGCCGACCGGGACACCGGCCGCACCGAAGGCCGCGACCGTCTGCGCGGCGGCCAGGTCCTCCACGTCCAGGGCGAGGACAGGTCCCGCTGGATCGTCGACGCCCGCGGCACCAAATACCTCGTCGGCGGCAGGAACTGGCGCGACCAGGACACCGACGAACGCGGAAAGCTCCTGCGTTCCCTCGTCAACGACGACCCGCAGCGGGTATCCGACGAGTGGCTCGACAGCCTCAGGACCGGCACGCCCATCGTCTTCCCCCGGCTCCGCGGCGACGTCGGCGCACCCGCCGGGGTCGAGGGGCTCGGCCAGGACGCCGACGTCATCGGCACCGTCCTCGTCGCACCCACCGGCAGCGGACCCCGGCAGTACCTCGTCGAACGCGGCCGGGTCGTCCCGATCAGCGACTTCACAGCCCGCCTGATCCTGGACAGCCCCGCCACCCGCGCCGTCGGACAGCGCGGCAAGGCCCTCTCCGTCGGCCTCCAGGACATCACCCCGGCAGCCGAGGACCAGAGCCCCACCGCCACCCACACCTGGCCCACCGGTGAGGTCACCCAGGCGAACAACGGCAACCGCACGACCGTGTGCAGCGTGCTGCGGTCCGTCCACCGGGGCAAGGGCAGCGTCACCCTGTCTACCTGGGCCGGCAGCTCCTACCCGGCCGACGTCACGGAAGGCGCCACCAGCACCTACGTCACACCCGGCTCCGGGCTCCTGTTCCGGCAGACCAAGGGCAGCGACACCGAGACCGGCGGCCTCTTCCTCGTCACCGACACCGGGCTGCGCTACGCCGTGCAGGCCAACACCGACAGCGGCACCGACCCCTCAGCCGGCGCCGACGCCGGCACCGGGCCGGGGGAGGACGCCTCCGGGGCTCCGGACGAGCCCGGCGAGGCCAACAAGGCGCAGATGCGACTGGGTTACGCAGAAGTGAAGCCCGTGCCCGTACCGGCGAACTGGGCCCAGTTCCTGCCCAAGGGTCCCCGGCTCGACACCGTCAGCGCCCAGCAGCCGCAGGGTTCCTGATGCGGAACCGGACACGGCGCACTGCCGCTCTCACCTCCGTGGCGGCGCTCCTGCTGCTCGCCGTACCGCTGGCGGCAGCCGCCGCCCGCGCACCGCCGGTGACCGCGCACGACCGGGACCCCGGCACCCGCCTCGCAGCGGGCGGTCGGTGCACCTACCCGGCCAAGCCCGTCCCCGGCCGGCCCTGGTCGCTGCAACGCGTGCAACTCGACCGGCTCTGGGAGGACACCCGCGGCGCCGGCGTGCAGGTCGCCGTCATCGACAGCGGCGTCGACATCAGGAACCCGCAACTCAAGCCCGCCGTCGACGTCGCCGCGGGCGCGGACGTACTCGGCCGCGACAAGGAGAACCCGGAAGCCCCCACCGGCCCGACGGCTGACCTCGTCGGCCACGGCACCAAGGTCGCCGGCATCATCGCGGCCCGCCCTGACCCCCGCACCGGCTTCGTCGGCATCGCCCCGGAAGCCACCATCATCCCCATCCGGCAGAACGACGGCGAGGGCAACGGCATGGTCACCGGCCTGGTGGAGGCCATCGACCACGCCGTCGAGCAGGGCGCCGACGTCATCAACATCTCCCAGGACAGCACGGGTTCCCTCGGGCCCGGCTCACAACTCCACGCGGCCGTGGAGCGGGCGCTGGCCGAGGACATCGTCGTCATCGCCTCCGCGGGCAACGACGGCGCCGACGGCAAGTCCAGGAAGACCTACCCCGCGTCCTACGACGGCGTGCTCGCCGTCGCCGCGTCCGACCGCAACAACGAACGCGCCGCCTTCAGCCAGTCCGGCGACTTCGTGGGCCTCGCCGCACCGGGCGTCGACATCGTCTCGACCGTGCCCGGCGGAGGCCAGTGCGCCGACACCGGCACCAGCTTCGCCGCGCCCTTCGTGGCCGGAGTCGCGGCGCTGCTGCGGGCCAAGCACCCCCGGTGGAAGCCGCATCAGGTCGTCGCCCAGCTCCAGAACACCGCCGAGCGGGCCATCAGCGGCCGGGACCGGCACGTCGGCTGGGGCGTCATCGACCCCGTCCGTGCGCTGACCGAGGACGACAAGCCCCCGTCCCGGCCCGTCGCCCGGGACGGCGTGCCCGACGCCCCGGCACCAGAACCCGCCGCCCTGCACCTCGGCGAGTCCTACGCCGAGCGCAACGAACGGCTGGGCACCTACGCCCTCATCACGGGCATGGTCCTGGCAGCCGTCCTCGGCGGCTCCGCCCTCGTGTACCGCGACTGGCGGCGACGCCACCCGGTGAAGTGACGCCGCCGGGGGAGGCCGGAGCCAGGGCCTGAGGGGCCGGTGCGGTTGTCGGGAGGGCGGCGACGACGGTTCGGAGCGCGGGACGCCTCCGCTACCGGTTCAGGTCGAACTCCCCGTCCTTCGCACCGAGTACGAAGGCCCGCCACTCGGCCTCCGTGTAGCGCAGCACCGTGTCCGGGTCGGCGGAGTTGCGCATCGCAACGCCGCCGCCGGGCAGGTGCGCGATCTCCACGCGCTCCTCGGCCGGACTGTCCGGAGCGCTCTGCCACTCGACACCGGAGATGTCCAGGGCGTACAGCTCTTCCTTCTCACGTTCACTGGCCATCAGCGGTGGTTCCCTTCGATGAGAGCGGTAGCCCGGCCACGCCTCAGTGGCCGAACAGTGGGGGAGTGCCGTCATGGGCCACGGCAGGACGCCCCCGGAGCAACGGACCCCGCGGGTCGCGCGCCGAGCCGGTGACCCACCGGGCCGTCGCGTCGTCGCCGTCCGCGGTCGCCCCGGGTGTGTTCCCGTGTTCCCTGCGGAAGGCGGGCCCGCCGCCCAGGTGTCGCAGGGCTCGCCATGGTAGACCGCACGGAGCGGACACAACGGCGGTCCGTCCCGAATTCACCCACCGACGACACAACCCGGCCACACGCATTGGTTCTTCCTGTAGCGAGCGTCGTGTACGGCATCGCCTTTGCGGCGTGACAGACGGCACGTCGTTCTCGGCACGGCAACGTCTGCTCGGCAGGGCAACGTCGTGCAGGTTGAGCGGAAGGAGCACGTCCGCTACCGCTTTCGTGTGACGTCGGCAACACGAGGTCGGTCGAGAGCCGGGGGCTTCCCCGCGCGATCGGCCGACGGAGCAGCACGGGGGGTGAGAAACGTTTCTCTCGGTGTCGGAATTGTGCGCCTGTGGTCGAGTTCAAGCGCAACAGCGCTTGAAAGTTGTAGAAGTTCCGGGGTTTCCCCAGCGGGCGACCACGCCTGTGCGGTGTCAGGGCCTTGGGATACCTTGCAGTTGGAACCGCTCCGCCGACCGCACGCTGTGCCGGAGCGCGTTGGGTGCAACGGGGAACGAACGGCCCAGGGGGAACTGGATGCTTGACGACGGCAACGGGAACTACCACGCCCCTGCCTCGAGTGACCTCAAGCGCACGGCCGAAGCGCTGAAGGATTTCAGGAAGCGCGTCGACGACATCCTCAGGAATCTCGAGAAGTCCGCGGCGGCGCCCACCAGGCTCGCCGACCAGAGCATCCCTCCGGGCTCCTTCGGCAGCGGGTTCAGCGAGGCCGAGGATCTGGCCCTGACCTACGAACGCGTCCGCACCCACCTCACGAACCTCTCCCGCACCTTCGGAGACCAGATCGAGGCCATGGGCATCGCCGTGCAGGGCGCCGACATCGGCTTCGACAACCTCGAAGAGGACGTCCGCCGCCGTTTCTGGGAGATACAGGAGCGCACGACCGAGCAGCAGCAGGTCCAGCAATCGATCGACGGGGCGCAGGGAACTTCCAGCGGCGCTGACACCAAGTTCTGAGAGGTGGGGAAGACATGAGTGAATCCGAGTCGTCGAACCAGCCGGCTGCCGAGCACTTCCTCGCCGTCACGGACGTGCGGAGGGCGGTTTCTTCCTTTCTGCCCTTCGGTGGCGGGCGCGGCACCTTGGGCCGGTCCGACTTCGAGAGTCGCCGGTTGAACGAGCTGGTCGGGATGGTGGAGAACGCCAGGCCAGGGGACCTGGAAGCGACGGCTGACGCGTTGTGGAAGGCCGCGGACGACATCCGCGGCATCGGTGAGGACATCAAGACGTACGCCGGGCGTGTGGAGTGGGAGGGCGACTCCGCGGGTGCGTTCCAGAAGTGGGCCGCGAACCTGGCCACGAACACGCTGAGGCTTGCTGACTACACGAGCGCCTCAAGCACGCAGTTGAAAGCCGCCGCCGTGGGCCTGGCGTCCGTGAAGAGCGGCATGCCGCCGCGCGACGCCGCCGAGGACCTGGGGTTCGCGGCGCCGCTGCTGACTGACGTACCGGTCCCGGCACAAGTGGACGGCAACCCGGCGTACGAGGCGGCGAAGAAGGAAGCGGCGACGCAGAAGGAAAAGGATCGCCAGGAGGCAATCAACCAGATGAACCGGCTCAGCTCCTACTACCACGTCTCCCGTGACGTGATGACGGGGCTCGAGGAGCCGACTTTCGACAGAATGCCGGATGTCGGCGTGCCCAGATCCGATGGCAGAGTTTGGGCACCAGAGGGCCAGGCCGCCGGAGGCGTCGAAAGTCACGGTGGAAGCGTCGGTCCGAGCAGTACCTCCGTGGCCGCTCCGTCTGTTGATAATGCGTCCTACGGCGGTCGCGCTTCCGAATACTTCGAGCGGACCGCCAGCACCAACCTGTCCGGTGGAGTTGCTGCCCCGCCTGTAGCGGTGGAGCAAGGGAGAACGTCTCTGGCCGGAGGCGCAACCTCAGGGCTGCCCGGCCCAGTGGCTTCGGCTCCCGTCGCGCCGCCGGGGGGACCAGTGCCGGTGACGCACGGCCCCGTGTCTGCCAACCCTGCGGGGGGCGGGGCGCGGTCCGGTGTGAGCGGCGGCCGCGCTCCGTCGCCGTGGTCGAAGCAGTCGCCTGGGGCCGGTAGCCGTCCAGGCGGCGTGCCCAGCTCGTCGGCCGGTCCTGTCGGGCGTCCGGGGACAGCTCAGCCGGCGGGTCGTGTGGGGCGGGCGGATGGCATCTCCGGTGGCACACCAGCCCGTTCATCCAGCCTTCCGACATCGCCTCGGTTGCCGCGGGGAACGGTGGTTGGTGGCGAGGGTGGTCCGACGGGACGTCCGGCCGGTGGCCTAGGCGGTGGGGCTGGCGGACCGGTCGGTGGTAACCAGCAGTCGACAGGACGGCGCTTGGCCGGTGAGCGTGGTGGTGTCGTCAGTGGGTCGCGACAGGGGACGCCGGTCGGTCGGGAGTTCACCCGCGGCGGCTCCGGGTTGGCCAACTCAGCAGGCAACGCCGCAGGACTTGGCCGGCCCATGGCCCCCGCAGGTGCCGGGAGTAGCGCTCGGGCGGAGCGTCGATCTGGCGATGAAGTGCAGCGTCCGGACTACCTGACCGAGGACGAGTCCACCTGGGCAGATCAGCGTGGTACTGCTCCCCGAGTGATCGAGTAGGACGAGGAGCGGTCCGTGCGACGACGCGGTGCTGATCACGGAAGTGAGTTGGGTGCGATGAAGTGGCTGCGGTGGTCCACGGTGGTGGGCGTGGCGATGACATGCGCTGTTGGAGGTGTCGCAGTAGCTCCTCCCGCCATGGCCGAGGATGTCAGGCCCCAGCAGTGGTACCTGGACGCGATGCAGGCTGACAACATGTGGAAGGTCAGCACGGGGAAGGGCATCACCGTCGCCGTGATCGATTCCGGGGTGAACCCGGACACCGACGCACTGCGTGGACAGGTTCTACCGGGCAAGGATGTCAGCGGGCGTCCTGGTAACGCTCATGTTGACTTTGATGGACACGGGACCGCGATGGCCGAGATCATCGCCGGCACGGGGGGCAACGGATCCGTCAGAGGGCTTGCCCCGGATGCGAATATCCTGCCCGTGCGCATGAATCTTACGAAGCCCGGTGAGTACACAACAACAGGCACCTTGGATGAGGCAATAGAATTTGCTGCCGCGAGTGACGCACAGATCATCAACATGTCGGTCGATATCGAGGGTCCGTATGCTGAACTTGATGATGCTGTGAAAGTTGCTGAAAAGAGAGGAAAGCTGCTCTTCGCCGGTGCCGGGAATGATGCGGAATCGAAAAACGACACGGCGTGGCCTGCTGGCTATCCGCATGTCGTCGGCGTTGCATCGAGTGGGCGAACCGGCAAGATTTCAAAGTTCTCCCAGTACAAGACAATGCCGACTTTGGCGGCTCCTGGTGAAGAGATCACCGGTTGGTGCGACAACTCCTTTCAGGAATACTGTGAGCGTCAAGGAACGAGTGCCTCCACTGCAATCGCATCTGCTTCGGCTGCGTTGATCTGGTCGAAGCATCCTGATTGGACGGCGAACCAGGTGTTGCGGGTGATGATGCAGACGGCCGGTTTGGAGTCCGGGAAGGCGCCGAGCAAGTACGTCGGCTATGGCATGGTGCGTCCTCGGATGGTGCTGTTGGAGGGCGAGGGTGATCCGGGGGACCCGGACGTGAACCCGATGCTTGAGCCGAGCAGCCTGAAGCCCTCACCCTCCCCTTCGCCCAGTGAGGAGCCGGCCGGTGAGGCGGCCGAGCGGGTCGTGGTCGCCGATGCGGGATCGGACGGTAGCGGTGTCCCGGTGGGGGTGCTCGTCGGCGGCGGGGGCGCCGCGGTGCTGGTGGCGGTGGCGGGCGCGTTCCTGCTGCGAGCGCGGAGGCGTGCGCGCTGACGTGGACGTCTTGGAGTTGCTGCCGACTTCGGCGGTGACGGGTTCAGGGCCTCGGCAGGGCGCCGGGGCCGAGTGGTGAGTGATCGGGAGGGCAGGGCATGGCGGGACAGAAGCTCAGTGAGGCGCGGCTGCGGAAGCTGGAGGGGCAGATCCAGGGTGTTCTGGACAACATGAACAACCAGGTGAGCGACCTCGAGCGGGTTATCGAGATGCTGTCCACGCAGTGGCGTGGTGTGGGTGCGGGGCAGTTCACGAAGGCGCAGAGCGACATCAACCGGCATCACCGCAACCTGCAGAAGATCATGCGGCAGGTGAAGGAAGCCATCGAGGCGACCCGTCGGGACGGTGGGGCGAACGACGAGAACGTGGCTGCCGCGATGAAGGGCGTCGACCTCAACGGGAGCGCCCCGGGCGATGGCATGGTGTCGGCCGGCTCGTACGGCGAAACGGGCGGCGAGTACAAGCAGTACTCGAAGCTGAACGGCCTGTGAGACGCCGCGCGCACGCGGAATGTGAACTGGTAACTCTCAGTACCTGACGAAGGGGGAACCGTGTCGGTCAACGGTCTCGACGACATTGCGGTCAACTACGGCTCGCTCGCGAACGCGGCGACCAGCATCCGGAACTCGGCGAAGCGCCTTCGTGGCGACATCGAGGTCCTGCAGAGCGAGGTGAAGGCGGTCGCGGAGACCTGGGAGGGTGAGGCGCAGACCGCGTACGCACGGGTGCACACGAACTGGGACCTCCAGGCGGACGGTCTCCACAACACCCTCAACAAGATCGCCAGTCTGGTCGAGCAGGCCAGCAGCGACTACCAGACGACGGACAAGAAGGCGTCACGCTACTTCGACATCTGAGCGTGGTAGACGGAGTTGTGCGCTCTACGTGTGATGGGTGGTCGGTGAGCAACGGCTCGCGGACCACCCATCGTGCGTGCGGGCGGCGAATCACCCCGCGACGCCGCGTGGTATCTCCACCGTTCAGCTCGGGCTGTGAGTGCCGGAGGGCCCGAACAGCCTGCTCGGGGTGGCCCGACCTGCCGCTCAGGCCCTGCTGAATCCGTCAGGGCTCGAGGCCCGGAGCCCTTTTGGGGAGCTTGGACGGGAGCGAGCAGTCGGTGTCCTTGTGGGCGTAGCGGGCGGCGCTGACGGCAAGGTTCGCGACGCTCTGGCGCACTGTCTCCTCGTCCACATCAGAGTTTCCGGCCGCGATCGCACTGACGCTGAGATTGCGCTGCCCGCCGGGTACTTCGCCGACTGCTCGGCATGGCACCCACACGGAGGCTGTGCGAGACGTGGATACAGCGCCCTTCCCAGCTTGAAAGCGTACGGGCTTCTCCTTTTCGGGGAAGATGTTGTGGTGCAAGTTCTCTTCGATCCAACGATCCGTGGGCATGTCGGTCACAAGCTCGGAAACGACACTCAGTGCTGATACATCCTCGGCGAGGACAGTGCATCCGGCGTGATAGGAGTAGGCCGATGTGTAGCCGTTGGGTTTGTCCGAGAAAGTGTACTGAGGAGAGTGGGGAACCACGTTGGCGACATCGCGGGCGGCGTGCTCGGCGTCTCCGAGTGACTGGCACATCTCCTCTGCTTCGATGCGACCTCTTGACTCGAATGGAGGGTAGTCGCCCAGATAGGCGACAGTCAGTGAGGAAAGAATGACGCCCGCAGCCACAGAGCTGAGCAGTACTCCCTTGCGTGCCTTCGGTGCTGACTTCTCTTCTGTCACTGGCCGTCTTTCTGTGCGTTCTGTCCGACGGTGTAGTTCCTGTAGTTGGTGGCAGCACTCGTGAAGCCTTGCTCCGCTGCGGAGGCTGAGACGGAAACGATGTGGGGTGATGGATTCCCTGATCTCTCACTTCCCAGTTCAGCAGCGCGCTGTGTCATGGAGTAGGTGGATTCCTTCATCGCGTCCCATCTCTCACCGTTGCGAAAGACAACTTCTTCGGATGAATCGCGTTTCGATCCTTCTGTGATCATTCCCAGAATCTCTTCACTCGCCGTCTCGGCCGCAACTCCGGCCACTACGCCGCCGGGTCCGGTGAACGGAGCTGTGGCCAGTCCGACGCCGACACCGACGAGCGGGCTGACCCACGAATGGCTCGCATCGAGTGCATCATTGAACTTCTGATCTTTATCGATGCCTGACGTCTCGATCTCGAAGGTGCGGCCGGCGCCAAGGATGCCTTGTACCTCTCCGGATCGCTTGGCGATGTTCTCAACACCAAGCTTGAGGTTCTCGCTGTCGGGGAAGTTCGCATCCTGGACGTAGGCGCCGGGGTTCTTGAAGTGGTACTCCATCAAGGAAGCGGTGTAACTGTGCTGCCCCAGGGTGACTGCGGCATAACCGTCCGGGTCCTGCCCCACTGTGTGCAGGAACTTGTAGACGTCTCTGGCGGGCAGTTCCGCGTCGGCGCCGGAGATGGCGTACAGGTTGTTCTCGTTCGCGCCGTCCGGGCTCAGTGAGCGGTTGATGTCGGGCATGTACTCGGCGGAGATGCGACCCAGGGCGCGGGACATCTCCGAGTGCTCGGTGAGCCGTGTGGGGTCTTCCGACACCGACATGACGAGGCGTTTCGTGAGTTCGGCCTGTCCCTTCGAGTGGGTGAGGTCGTCCCATGCCGCGGCTCTGCCCGGTGGGTGGCCGGTCGTTGCCGACTCCAGGGCCGCCGCGAGGGACTTGTGCCCTTCGACGCTCTTCTCGAAGTCGTCGGTGGTCTCCGCCGGCCAGGCCCGTTCCTCGAAGAGGTAGTCGAAGTTGGTCAGGGACTTCTTCTTGCCGTCGTCCTCGAACTGATGGTCCTCGCTCTTGGTGAGGTAGGTGTCGTTGAAGAACTCGGTCGACGCGTCAGGGCTGTTGGCCAACGCCTTCATGAACCCGAGGACGGGGTCGTGACCTCCGTCCGTGCCGCTGCGGTTGAGCAGACCCGTGGCGGTGCCGTCCAGCCAGGCGCGGTCGGCCGCCGTGCCGTTGTTGGTTCGGGCCTTCTCGGTCTTCATCAGTTCCCGGCCGTAGTCGGTGAGGAACCTGTCGTCGTAGTCGCCCCACCGCATCAGGTTGCTCATCACCTGGAAGCCCTGGGGACCCGGGTATCTGGCGACGCTGACGGGCTGATCGCCCAGGCGTACCATGTCGCGTTCCCACCGGGCCATCGTCGGGCTGTCCGACTGGGTGGCCGCGGCGAGAGTGGTGCTGAGGTTCTCCTGGAAGCCCTTCAGGTCGTCCAGGCGGGCCCTTCCCACCTCCGAGTGCGGCGAGTTGAGGCCGGCCCAGAACTCCAGGGCCCCCTTGGGAGTGAGTTTGGTGGCGAACGTCTCCGCGAAGAGGCGGTCGTCCTTGTGGGAGTGCAGCAGTCCCTTGAGTTCGTCGAATTCCTCGGGCGTGAGGTCCGTCGGGTCCTTGCCCGCGATCCGTGCTGCGCGTCTGCCGTTGCGGACGGCGTCGGCCGCGGTGTCGCGGTCCTTGTAGAAGGCGTTGTTGAAACCGTGGGGGCTCGCGTCGACGATCAGCGTCAGAGCCTCCGCGGCGGTCCTGTCGCTCGTGGCCGCGGCCTTGAGAATGCGCTGGATGTCGTTCCTGAGGTCCACCGCGTCCGCAGGCCTGTGGTCGGGCACCTCGCCTGTGGCCCGATCCGGGTGCCTGTTCATCGTGACGGTGAAGGCACCGTCACCGAGGTCGGTGACGGTGAGGTTCTTCTCCCTCACACCGAGGTCGATCCGGTCGTTCAGTTCTTTCTTGTACCCGACGAGTTCGTCGTGCGTGTCCCGCAGGATGTTCCGGACGGACCGGGCCTGCGTGACGGCGTCACCGAACTCCCGGGCTGTCTTCGTCACGAAGCGCCGAGTCACGGTGGCGTTCTCGCCGGCCCAGTCGGCCTTCTTCGCGCGGTTGTCGAGCTGGCTTCCGGCGTCCTCGGAGAGGTCCTCGAGTTTCCCGAGCATCGAGGACCAGTCGTCGACGGCCTGCTTGAGCTTGCCGAAGTTCGCGAAACGCAGGGCGTCGAGGTTCATCGGCGCCGGGTCCTCTCGTCGAAGGCCTCGTCGAGAGCCGCGATGCTGAAGGTGGTGGCGATGTAGTGCTCGTCACCGGCGTGGGCCTTCTTGGTGTAGTCGAGGTGGTTCGAGATGTGGGCGCAGGCGCCCAGCAGTGTGCCGACCTGGACGTTCCACTTCTCGGCGAGGTGGTTGAGGGCGCCACCCAGGGCGAAGTCGTTCCTCAACTGCTGGCCTGCCGCGTACGTCGCCTCCTTGGCGTGGTCCCCGTCGGTGTCGAGCCGCTGGTAGAGCTTGAACGCCTGGTCGCCGATCGCGGCCAGGTCCTTCTGGCTGACCTTGAGATCGCCCTGCCGCGGTCCCCCGGCGGTCTCGTCGGGTACGCCGTTGAGCCGGGACCGGGCGGCATCGTCGGCCGCCGCCTTGTGGCCGGCCCATTCCTCGTCGAACGACATCGGTCCCCCTGTCTCCGTTCTGCCTGTTGTGGTCGTTCCTACCGCGCCCCGGCCGGATCACTCGTCCGTCCACCCCTGGCCGTCCCGGCCGCCGGCCTGTCCGAGGGCCGTCACCCGACGAAGCGAGGTCACCGCTCCTCGGGCAGCCAGCCGAGCTGGACGAGCGGTGCCCCCCGTTTGCGGGAGACGAAGAAGCCCCTTCCGACGGGCATGGGCCTGGCCCGCACGTTGCCGAGGATGTCGCCCTCACCCGGGTCGCCGGAGAGCACGACGCCCTGTGCGCCGAGTTCCTTCATCCGCTGCATGAAGGGCTCGTACATGGAGCGTGAGGCGCCCGCGGCGCTGCGGGCGATGACGAAGCGGACGCCGATGTCCCGGGCGAACGGCAGGTGCTCGGTGAGGACCGCCAGCGGGTTGCCGCTGGAGGTGGAGACCAGCTCGTAGTCGTCGACCACGATGAACACCTTCGGCCCCTGCCACCAGCTGCGGTCGCGGAGCTGCTGCGGCGTCACGTCCGGCGCGGGCGCGCGGCGGTTCATCAGGTCGCGGAGCGCGTTCATGTGCGCCTCCATGGCGCTCGACATGGGGGCGTACTCCAGCAGGTGGGTGTCCGGGATGCTGCCGAGCAGCGACCGCCGGTAGTCGCCGACGACGATCTTCGCCTCGTCGGGGGTGTACCGCTCGGTGATCTGCTTGGCCAGCAGTCGCAGCAGGTTCGTCTTGCCGGACTCGCTGTCGCCGAACACCAGGAAGAACGGGTCGGTCTCGAAGTCGACGAAGACCGGTTCTAGATCGCTCTCGCCGATGGCGAAGGCGACGCCGCGCGCGGGTTCCTCGCTGCCCTTCGGCAGTTGCGCGGCGGGCAGTTCGCGGGGCAGGAGCCGGACCGCCGGTGCGCGGGCGCCGGTCCAGGTGGCGGAGACGGCGGCGGTCATCGCGTCGGTGGCGTCGGACAGTTCCTCGTCGGACGTCACGCCGTCGATGCGCGGCACGGCCGCCATGAAGTGCAGCTTCTCCGGGGTCTGGCCCCGTCCCGGCATGCCGGGCGGCACGTTGGCCGCGACCTGGCGGTCGAAGTCGGAGTCCATGGTGTCGCCGAGCCTCAGTTCCAGCCGGTTCATCAGCTGGTCCTTGAGCGCGGCCCGCACCTCCATGCCGCGGGAGGCACCGATCACCAGGTGGATGCCGTAGCCCAGTCCGCGGCCGGCGAGGTCGTTGATGACGGGTTCCATCATCTCGTACTCGGTGCGGAAGTTGCCCCAGCCGTCGATGACGAGGAACACGTCGCCCCACGGCTGGTCGGTGATCTCGCCGCGGGCGCGACGGCGCCGGAAGGTGCCGATCGAGTCGATGCCGCGGGCGTTGAAGTACTCCTCGCGTCGGGCGAGGATGCCTGCGACCTCCGCCACGGTCCGCCGCACCTTCTCCGGGTCGAGCCGGGAGGCGATGCCTCCGACGTGCGGCAGGCCGGCGAGGGAGGACATGCCGCCACCGCCGAAGTCCAGTCCGTAGAACTGCACTTCGGACGGGGTGTGGGTGAGGGCGAAAGCGGAGACGAGGGTGCGCAGCAGGGTCGACTTGCCCGACTGCGGTCCGCCCACCACCAGCATGTGGCCCGCGGCGCCGGAGAAGTCCCGTACCAGCAGGTCGCGGCGCTGCTCGAACGGCTTGTCCACCAGGCCGAGCGGCACCTGGAGCCGGCCGTTGCCGCGGAAGTCCGGCGAGGCCAGTCCGCGGCCGTCCACCGCGGCGAGGCCGGGCAGCAGTTCGTCCAGGGGCGGCGCGGAGTCCAGCGGCGGCAGCCACACCTGGTGGGCCGGGGTGCCCTGGCCTTCCAGGCGGCGCACGACGACGTCGAGCACGGTGTCGGCCAGCGCGTCGTCCTCCGCGGTCCTTCCGGCGGGGATACGCGTCTCCGGTTCGGCGTACGTGACCGGCACGGGGGCAGCGGTGAACAGCACCGGGCGGCGTCGCGTCGGGGCCTGGCCGGACGGGCGGTCGGGGCCCTGACGGTAGACGCCGGAGACGTAGGCGGCCTTGAAGCGGTCCATCTCCTCGGTGCCGTGCTTGAGGTAGCCGGAGCCGGGCACGGACGGGAGGTGGTAGGCGTCGGGCACACCCAGCGCGGTGCGGGACTCGGCCGCGGAGAAGGTGCGCAGGCCGATGCGGTAGGAGAGGTACGTCTCCAGGCCGCGCAGCCGCCCCTCCTCCAGGCGCTGGGAGGCGAGCAGCAGGTGCACGCCGAGCGAGCGGCCGATACGGCCGATCTGGATGAACATCTCGATGAAGTCGGGCTTCGCGGTGAGCAGTTCGCTGAACTCGTCGATGACGATGACCAGCGAGGCGATCGGGTCGAGGGGCGCGCCGGCTGCTCTGGCCTTCTCGTAGTCGTGGATGTTGGCGTAGTTGCCCGCGTCGCGCAGCATCTCCTGCCGGCGGTTGAGTTCGCCGCGGATCGAGTCGCCCATGCGGTCGACGAGGGTCAGGTCGTCGGCGAGGTTGGTGATGACCGCGGACACGTGCGGCATCTGGGACATGCCGGTGAACGTCGCGCCGCCCTTGAAGTCGGCGAGCACGAAGTTGAGCGTCTCGGACGAGTGCGTGACGGCGAGGCCCAGCACGAGGGTGCGCAGCAGCTCGGACTTGCCGGAGCCGGTCGCGCCGACGCACAGGCCGTGCGGGCCCATGCCGTCCTGCGCGGCCTCCTTGAGGTCCAGCATCACCGGCTGCCCCTCCTCGCCGACGCCGATCGGCACCCGCAGCCGGTCCGCCTGCGAGCGGGGCCGCCAGGTGCGCGAGACGTCCACCGAGCCCGCGTCGCCGAGGCCGAGCAGGTCGGTGAACTCCAGGTTGGCCAGGAGCGGTTCGTTGTCGTCCCCGCCGCTGCCCGGGCGCAGCGGGGCGAGTTGCCGGGCCAGCGCCTCGGCGGCCTCGGCGGCGAGCTGGTCCGGTGCGCCCTCGTAGACGATGCCGCGACCGGATTCCAGCCGCAGTTCTCCGGGGCGGACGACAACGGACAGTCCGCCCCGCGGCTCGGGCAGTTCCCCGGAGACGACCTCGATGACGGTGACGCCCTGGATGCCCTCCGGGGCGGCCAGCGCGGACAGCGGGGTGACCACGGCGCTGTCGAGCACCACCACGAGGTGCGGTTGGTCCAGCAGGGGCTGGCCGTCGGGACTGAACCGGGGGCGGCCCTCCAGCCGGCCGCGCAGCAGGTCCTCCAGCTCTGCCGGGTCCTCGCTGATCAGCCGCCGGGTGCCGGCGCCGTCCACGCTGCCGGGCTGCTGGCAGTGCGGCAGCCACTTGGTCCACTGCCAGCGTGCCGTCGCCTCCTCGCCGCCCGCCGCGACCGCGATCACCAGGTCCTCGGGGGAGTGCAGCGCGGCGAGTTGCGCGATCATCGCCCGCGTGGATCCGTACACGCAGCCGGGGCGGCCGGAGACCGTCAGGTGGTAGAAGGCGCGCAGCGACACGGCCATGGGCAGCCCTTCGAGCGTGCCGTGTGCGGTGATGAAGCGCTGCATGGCGCCGGCCGTCAGCGGTTCCAGCTCGTCGACCGGGGCGGTCTCGGGTGCGACCAGCGGGGTGCTGAGCTGCTGCGCGCCCAAGCCGACGCGCACCTGCGCGAAGTCCTTGTCGCCGACGCGGCGTTCCCACACCCGGCTGCCCTCGGCGACCAGTGACCAGAGCTGGTCGGGTGAGGGGTGCAGGTAGTACTGGGCGTCACGCTGCCGGCGCGCGGTGCGACGGATCGTCCGCCGGGTCTGGGCGAGGTACTTGAGGTAGTCGCGGCGGGTCTGCGCCATCTCGCCCTGTGTGCCTCTGCGAAACCTGACCACCATCGCCACGACCATGGCGATCGTCGACAGCAGCATCATCGCGCCCATGATCCGCATGAACGGCGGCATGTGCGGCATGAAGAAGAAGACCACCGAGCCGCCCATGCCCAGCATGGGCACGATCTGCATCAGCACGCCCTCCTGCTGACCCCGCGGCAGTTCCGGCGGGGACTCCAGGCGCAGCTCCTCGTGGGGTACTTCGGGCGGAAGTGCCCGCGGTGGGCGCTTGACGACGATCTGGCTCACGAGCGCACCAATCCCTCAAACGAAACGGAAAGGTCCGCGACCGGCGCCCCCGTGGCGAACAGCCCCCTCCCGCGGTGGGCGATCCTACTTGCCCGACCCACGCACCCGGCCCGATAGGGTGTCCGCCGGACCGTGCGCACCAGTGAAGGACGTGCGCGTCCGGTGAAGGACGTGCACGTCGTGGGACGACGTGCGCACCGGTGAACGAGGGGACTCAAGCCGTGAGTACGTCAGCAACCGCGTCGGCCTACTCGCCGGCCGCTGCCGCCACCGGCTCGGAGACCGGCTTCTGCCGGGTCACCATCGTCGCGCCGGACAGCCGTATCGACGTCGCCCTGCCGGAGGACGTCGCCGTCGCCGACCTGCTGCCCGAGGTGCTGCGGCTGAGCGCGCAGGCCCCTGGCGAAGGCGCCCCGGTGGGCTACCACCTGGTGCGCCGGGACGGCACCGTGCTGGACACGGCGCGTTCCCTGCTCTCCCAACGGGTCATGGACGGCGAGGTGTTGAGCCTGCGTCCGTTCGCCGACTCGCTGCCGCCCGCGGTCTTCGACGACGTGTCCGACGCGGTGGCCGCCGCGGTGACACGTGACCGGACACTGTGGGACGACCGGCTGATGCGGATCGCCGGACTGCTGGGCGGTGCCGTGGTGCTGACGCTGATGGCGTTCGTGCTGTGGTTCGCCGACCCGGGCCACGACATGCACGGCCTGCCGGGCATCGTGGCCGCCGTCACCGCCGTGCTGCTGCTCGCTCTCGCCCCCGTCCGGGCGCGCGTCTACGACGACCGGGCTTCAGCCACCGCGCTCGGCCTGGCGGCCCTGCCGCACGCGATGATCGCCGGATCCGGGCTGCTGCCGCTCCAGGACGGGCACGGCATCGGCCGGTTGCAGTTCCTGCTGGGGTGCGTGGCCGTGCTGGTCGCCGCGATCGCGCTGACCGCCGCGCTGCCGAGCGGCGACGCGCCGTTCATCGCCGCCGCGGTCGCGGCCGCCGTCGGCACCCTCGCCACGTTCGGAGCGATCCTCAGTGACGGCCGCCCGCTGTCCGCCGCAGCGCTCTGCGCTCCGGTGGCGATCGGTGCGATCGCCTTCCTGCCGGGGCTGTCCGCCCGGTTCGCCAGGCTGCCCATCGGCTACGCGCCGCCCCGTCCCGGGCAGGAGAGCGCGCAGAGCGGCGACGAGGACCCCTTCGCGCCCGCCGACCCCGGCCCGGTCGACGCCGACCGCATCGCCCACCAGGCCCGCCGCGGCCACGAGGTGCTGCTGGGCCTGGTCGGTGGCTGCTCCGTGGTGGTGGTGGGCTCGGCCGCCGCGCTGGGGTTCTCCGGCAACGTCTGGGCGCAGTGCCTGGCACTCGCCGCGGGTCTGGCGATGCTGATGCGGGCCCGGCTGTTCCGCTACACCAGCCAGGTCGCCTGCGCCCTGGTCGCCGGCATCGCGGCGGTCGCACTGCTCGCGGTCGGCCTGGCGCTCAACACCCCGGCCGCCGCCGACGGCACTCTGGACCTGCGCACGCTCTGGCTGGCCGCGGGCCTCGCGGCGGGGGCGGCGGCCGTCACCGCCATCGGCCTGGTCGTGCCCCGGGCCGGACTCACCCCCTTCTGGGGCCGGCTGCTCGACATCGGTGAGGGCCTGGTCCTGCTGTCCCTCACCCCGCTGGCCCTGGCGGTGCTCGAGGTCTACACCTCGGCCCGCGCGATGACCTCCTGACGCGCCTCCGACCCGCCCCGGCCGTCCGCCACCGCCCCCCGCCGGGCCCCCGTCCGCCACCGGACCGGTGCCGTGCGGTGAGCCCGGAGCGGGTACGGACCGCCCGCAGAGCTGGTGTAGGCTGCTGGGTGGTCGTTTGTGTACGCACCCAACCGGAGTACTCGCCGTACGAGGAGTACCCGCCCGGGAAGCGCTGGACGCACCCGCCTCCCGAGTCACGTAAGCCCGCTGTGTTCGAGACCAGGGGCACTCGGAAGGCTCGCCTGCGAAGGTCAGAACACCTGAAGGAGTACGCGTGTCTTCTCTCGACGCCGCGACGAAGAAGTCGATCATGTCCGAGTTCGCCACCAAGGAGGGTGACACCGGCTCCCCCGAGGTTCAGGTGGCACTGCTGTCCCGCCGCATCTCGGACCTGACCGAGCACCTCAAGACGCACAAGCACGACCACCACTCCCGCCGTGGTCTGCTGCTCCTGGTCGGCCAGCGCCGCCGCCTGCTGCAGTACCTGGCGAAGAAGGACATCAAGCGCTTCCGCGTTCTGGTCGACCGCCTCGGCATCCGCCGCGGCGCGGCCGGCGCCCGCTGACACATGACGGAGGGAGCGGTTCCCCTTGACGGGAGCCGCTCCCTTCGTCGTGTCTCGTGGAACACAGAACCTTTGTAGTGTGGGTTCCACAACGACACAGCACGAGGCGCGGCGCCCCGCCCGACGCCGGTCCTCGGTAGTGGCCCCCGGACAGTCACCACGTTCCGGGAGCTTCGATCGAAGACCGGCCCGCAACGGGAGCGCCCGCCTGCAGACGGTCCGCCGCCACACGGGCGCCGGACGCAGACGAGGAGAAATTTTCTTGGTGGAGAACGAGACCCACTACGCCGAGGCCGTCATCGACAACGGCACCTTCGGCACCCGCACCATCCGCTTCGAGACCGGCCGGCTGGCCAAGCAGGCCGCCGGATCGGCCGTGGCCTACCTGGACGACGACACCATGGTGCTGTCGGCCACGTCCGCCTCGAAGCACCCCAAGGACCAGCTCGACTTCTTCCCCCTCACGGTGGACGTCGAGGAGCGGATGTACGCCGCCGGCAAGATCCCCGGCTCGTTCTTCCGCCGCGAGGGCCGCCCCTCCGAGGACGCGATCCTCACCTGCCGGCTCATCGACCGGCCGCTGCGCCCCTCTTTCAAGAAGGGCCTGCGCAACGAGATCCAGATCGTCGAGACGATCATGGCGCTCAACCCCGACCACCTGTACGACGTGGTCGCGATCAACGCCGCCTCCTGCTCCACGCAGCTCGCCGGCCTGCCCTTCTCCGGCCCGATCGGCGGCACCCGCGTCGCCCTGATCAAGGGCCAGTGGGTCGCCTTCCCGACGCACAGCGAGCTCGAGGACGCCGTCTTCGACATGGTCGTGGCCGGCCGGGTGCTGCCCGACGGTGACGTCGCGATCATGATGGTCGAGGCCGAGGCCACCGAGAAGACCATCGAGCTCGTCAAGGGCGGCGCCGAGGCGCCGACCGAGGAGATCGTCGCCGCCGGTCTGGAAGCCGCGAAGCCCTTCATCAAGGCGCTCTGCAAGGCGCAGTCCGAGCTCGCCGCGAAGGCCGCCAAGCCGGTCGGCGAGTTCCCCGTCTTCCTGGACCACCAGGACGACGTGCTGGACGCGCTGAACAACGCCGTCCGCGACGAGCTGGCGCAGGCGCTCACCATCGCCGGCAAGCAGGACCGCGAGGCCGAGCTCGACCGCGTGAAGGCGCTGGCCGCCGAGAAGCTGCTCCCGCAGTTCGAGGGCCGCGAGAAGGAGATCTCCGCCGCCTACCGCTCGCTGACCAAGCAGTTGGTGCGCGAGCGCGTGATCAAGGAGAAGACCCGCATCGACGGTCGCGGGCTCACCGACATCCGCACCCTCGCCGCCGAGGTCGAGGCGATCCCGCGGGTGCACGGTTCGGCCCTGTTCGAGCGCGGCGAGACCCAGATCCTGGGCGTCACCACGCTGAACATGCTCCGCATGGAGCAGATGCTCGACACGCTGTCGCCGGTCAGCCGCAAGCGCTACATGCACAACTACAACTTCCCGCCCTACTCCGTCGGTGAGACGGGCCGCGTCGGCTCGCCCAAGCGCCGCGAGATCGGGCACGGCGCGCTCGCCGAGCGGGCGCTGGTGCCCGTGCTGCCGACCCGCGAGGAGTTCCCCTACGCGATCCGGCAGGTGTCCGAGGCCCTCGGCTCCAACGGGTCCACCTCCATGGGCTCGGTGTGCGCCGCGACCATGTCGCTGCTGAACGCCGGTGTGCCGCTGAAGGCCGCCGTCGCCGGCATCGCCATGGGCCTCATCTCCCAGGAGATCGAGGGCGAGACGCACTACGTCACGCTCACCGACATCCTCGGTGCGGAGGACGCCTTCGGTGACATGGACTTCAAGGTCGCCGGCACCAAGGAGTTCGTGACGGCCCTCCAGCTCGACACCAAGCTGGACGGCATCCCGGCGTCCGTGCTGGCCGCGGCCCTCAAGCAGGCCCGCGACGCCCGGCTGCACATCCTCGACGTGATGGCCGAGGCCATCGACGTCCCGGACGAGATGTCGCCCTTCGCCCCCCGGATCATCACGGTCAAGATCCCCGTGGACAAGATCGGTGAGGTCATCGGCCCCAAGGGCAAGATGATCAACCAGATCCAGGAGGACACCGGCGCCGACATCACCATCGAGGACGACGGCACCATCTACATCGGTGCCGCCGACGGCCCGGCCGCCGAGGCCGCCCGCGCGACCATCAACGGCATCGCCAACCCGACGATGCCCGAGGTCGGCGAGCGCTACCTGGGCACGGTCGTCAAGACGACCACCTTCGGCGCCTTCGTCTCGCTGCTCCCCGGCAAGGACGGTCTGCTGCACATCTCGCAGATCCGCAAGCTCGCCGGCGGCAAGCGCGTCGAGAACGTCGAGGACGTCGTCGGCGTGGGCCAGAAGGTCCAGGTCGAGATCGCCGAGATCGACCAGCGCGGCAAGCTCTCCCTGATCCCCGTCCTGGACGAGGCCGAGGGCGAGCAGGACGACAAGAAGGACGACGCCGACCAGTGACGCGTACGCCTCGTACGACGGCCCGCCCCTCCTCCGAGGGGCGGGCCGTCGCCCGTACCCCGGTCGGCACCGAAACCCTCATCACGGGGGAGAACGGCGCCGGCACCGTGCGCAGGACGGTACTGCCGGGCGGACTCCGGGTCGTCACCGAGACCCTGCCCACCGTGCGCTCGGCCACCTTCGGCATCTGGGCGCACGTCGGTTCCCGCGACGAGACGCCGGCCCTGGGCGGTGCGACCCACTACCTGGAGCACCTGCTCTTCAAGGGCACCCGGCGGCGCAGCGCCCTGGACATCTCCGCGGCGCTGGACGCCGTGGGCGGTGAGATGAACGCCTTCACCGCCAAGGAGTACACCTGCTACTACGCGCGGGTCCTCGACACCGACCTGCCGCTGGCCATCGACGTGGTCTGCGACATGCTCACCGGCTCGGTCATCCGGCAGGAGGACATCGACGCCGAGCGTGGTGTCATCCTCGAAGAGATCGCCATGACCGAGGACGACCCCGGCGACTGCGTGCACGACCTCTTCGCCCGGACCCTCTTCGGCGACACCCCGCTGGGCCGCCCGGTGCTGGGCACCGTCGACACGGTCAACGCCCTGACCCGGGACCGGGTCGCGCGCTTCTACCGCAGGCACTACGACCCCACCCACCTGGTGGTCGCCGCCGCCGGCAACGTCGACCACACCGCCGTCGTCGAGCAGGTGCGCGTCGCCTTCGACGCGGCCGGCGCGCTCGAACGCACCGACGCGGAGCCGGTACCGCCGCGTGCCGGCAGCCGCCAAATCCGCGGCGGCAGCCGGGCCGAGCTGCTGGGCGGCCGCACCGAACAGGCGCACATGCTGCTCGGCATGCCCGGCCTGGCCCGGACCGACGAACGCCGCTGGGCGCTCGGTGTGCTCAACGCCGCCCTCGGCGGCGGTATGAGCTCCCGGCTGTTCCAGGAGATCCGGGAGAAGCGCGGACTGGCCTACTCGGTGTACTCGCACACCTCCGGCTTCGCCGACTGCGGACTGTTCGGTGTCTACGCCGGCTGCCGTCCCGCCCAGGTGCCGGACGTGCTGAAGATCTGCCGGGACGAACTCGCCCAGGTCGCCGAGCACGGCCTGACGGACGAGGAACTCAGCCGGGCCGTCGGCCAGCTCTCCGGCTCCACCGTGCTCGGCCTGGAGGACACCGGCGCGCTGATGCACCGGATCGGCAAGAGTGAACTGTGCTGGGGCGAGCAGATGTCGGTGGACGACATGCTCGGGCGGATCGCGGCGGTCACGCCCGACGAGATCCGGGACGTCGCGGCCGACGTACTGGGCCGGCAGCCGTCCCTCGCCGTCATCGGCCCGCTCACCGACAAGCAGTCCACCCGCCTGCACGACGCCCTGTCCTGACGCCGGCGGACACCCCGCGAGAAGCGGTCCGCGTGACCGCCCCGAACGCAGAGGAAAGAGAGACGATGACCGACGTGCGCAAGCTGCGTGTGGCCGTGATCGGCGCGACCGGCCGAATGGGCGCCGAGGCGGTCCGGGCGGTGACCGCCGCCGACGACCTCGATCTGGTCGCGGCACTCGGCCGGGGGGACGCGCTGGAGAAGCTCACCGCGTCCGAGACCGACGTGGCCGTGGAGCTGACCCACCCGGACTCGGTGATGGAGAACCTCACGTTCTGCGTCCGGAACGGCATCCACGCCGTCGTCGGCACCACCGGCTGGACCGAGCAGCGCCTCACCGACCTGCGCGGCCAACTGGACGCCAACCCGTCCACCGGCGTGCTGATCGCCCCCAACTTCGGTATCGGCGCGGTGCTCGCCATGCGCTTCGCCCAGCAGGCCGCCCGCTACTTCGAGTCCGCGGAGGTCGTCGAGCTGCACCACCCCGGCAAGGCCGACGCGCCCAGCGGAACCGCGGTCCGCACCGCCCAGCTGATGGCCGCGGCCCGGGCAGAGGCGGGCTGCCCGCCGCAGCCGGACGCGACCAGCACCGCACTCGACGGCGCCCGGGGCGCGGACGTGGACGGCGTCCCGGTGCACGCGGTACGCCTGCGCGGCCTGGTCGCGCACCAGGAGGTGCTGCTGGGCGGCGAGGGCGAGACGCTCACCATCCGGCACGACTCCATGGACCGCTCGTCCTTCATGCCGGGCGTACTGCTCGGTATCCGCCGTGTGGTCGACACGCCTGGGCTGACGTTCGGCCTGGAGCACTTCCTCGACCTGGACGGCTGAGGCACGACGGCGATGCGCGCAAAGCTCACGTACTTCGTCCTGGCCGCCGTGCTGGTCGTCTACTTCGTGCTGGCCGGCGGGCGGGGCGTGGTGCTGATCCGGCAGGGCACGGCCGTCACGGTGCCGTTCGGCATCGCGGTACTGGTGCTGCCGCTCATCGGCATCTGGTTCCTCTGGCACAGCACCCGCTTCGCCCAGCAGGCCGGGCGGCTGGCCAGGCAGCTGGAGGCGGAGGGCGGGCTGCCCGTCGACGAGCTGGAGCGCACCCCGGGCGGCCGGGTGGTCCGCGAGTCGGCCGACGCGGTGTTCGCCGTGCGCAAGGCCGAGACGGAGGCCCACCCGGAGGACTGGCGCAGCTGGTTCCGGCTCGCGGTCGCCTACCACGACGCCCGGGACACACCGCGGGCCCGCAAGGCCATGCAGCGGGCGATCGCACTGCACCGCCAGGGGAGCGGCGACGCCCCGAGCTGACCGTCGTCCCGACGGTCCGGCGGACGGTGGCAGGAGCAGCGCGACCGGCGTCCGGTCAGCGGCGGTAGTCCGCCGCCCAGGCCTCCAGCACGTCGGCCGCCCGGTCGAACGCCTCGGGCTTGGCGAGGAAGTCGGCGTTGTGGTCGGTCAGCAGCGTGCGCAGCGTGCCGCCACCGGTGCGCTCCACGGCCAGTGCCTGACCCTGGACCGTGCGCGGCAGCCCCATCCACCGCACCGGCTGCTGCACCGTGCGCACGGCGGCGACCTGCGGCCAGGTCAGCGTCACCGTCCGCAGGAAGGCGACCTGGCGCAGGCCGTGGGAGCTCACCCAGATGCCCACCCGCAGCAGCCGCAGGGCGAGCGTGACCACCACGGCGGCCGTGCCGACGCACACGCCCGCGCCACCCAGCGTGCCGGCGAGCGCGATCACCACGGCGGAGATCAGCAGGTAGGCGGCGAGCAGGAGCAGCAGCGCGGCACCGGCCACCCGCCACGGTCCCGGGCGGTACGGCCGGCGCCAGTAGCCGGGATCTGCGTGGGGCAGCGGCTCGTCCGACGGATCGAAGGGCGCGCTGAGCTCGCGTTCGGCGGTAAGGAAAGGCAGGGGCACGACGGGTCCTCGCTCGCGATCCGGATCATGCGGCAGGACACCGTTGTGGCGCCCTGTGAGCGGTGAGGCTATCGGGGCCGTGCGGTGAGAACCACATCAGGGCCCGACCCGGCGTGCCCGCCGGAGGTCAGCGGCGTTCGGAGGCGTTCTGCCGCTGCACCTGGTCGCCCTGCTGTTCGACGTCGAGCGCCGGCATGCCGAGGAGCAGCGATCCGGCAAGACCGCCGATCACGACGAAGCCGATGAGCGCACGCCCGGCGAGCTGGCCGAGGGAGGCGCGTTCGGGCGGTGGCGGAGTGACGTTGCTGCGGAACCGGTCTGCCTCGGCGACGAAGGCGAACGGGACGGGTTCTCCGCGGCGGAACATGGTGTTCTCAACCCCAATCGGTCGTACGTCGTACGCGGTGTGTCGGACGACGGGTGCTTCTGCAGTGACAGACGGACGAAACGCGCCAGAAGTTGCCTCTACGGGTGACTTCCTGGTGAAGCCGCCCACCTTGGCCTGTACCCGACGCCGCCCGCGGCACCCTTACCCGTCCGTTTCCGTCCCCGGCCCGAACCGACTTAGGCTGGGCGCCTTCCACGCTTCCGCACCGTTAGGACCGCCGGTGACCGACACCCCCCGCTTCCGCAGTGACATGACCGTGGAGCTGGTCAAGCACAGCGCCGCCGACACCGACGTGCTCTGGGCGGCCCGCGTCTCCACTGCCGGTGAGCAGTCGCTGGAGGAGTTGCAGAAGGACCCGGAGCGGTCGAAGGGCCTGATCAACTACCTGATGCGCGACCGGCACGGCAGCCCTTTCGAGCACAACTCGATGACCTTCTTCGTCAGCGCGCCGCTGTTCGTCTTCCGGGAGTTCCACCGGCACCGGGTCGGCTGGTCGTACAACGAGGAGAGCGGTCGCTACCGCCGTCTGGAGCCGGTTTTCTACGTGCCCGACGCGGAGCGCCGCCTCGTCCAGCAGGGCCGTCCCGGCAAGTACGAGTTCGTCGAGGGCACCCCCGGGCAGCTGAAACTGGTCGAGGAGTCGATGCGGGACTCGTACCAGCGGTCCTATGCCGCGTACCAGGAGATGCTGGAGGCCGGCGTCGCCCGCGAGGTCGCCCGTGCCACCCTGCCCGTGGGTCTCTACTCGTCCATGTACGCCACCTGCAACGCCCGCTCGCTGATGCACTTCCTCGGCCTGCGGACCCAGCACGAGATGGCGTCGGTGCCGTCGTTCCCGCAGCGGGAGATCGAGATGGTCGCCGAACTGATGGAGGCCGAATGGGCGAAGCTGATGCCGCTGACGCACAGCGCCTTCAATGCCAACGGACGCGTCGCCCCCTGACTGTCCGTTGTGTCCGGATTGCGGCAGTTCGCAAAGTTCATCTAGGCTGAATACACGGACCCGGCACTGCGTGAACCCCCGAGCAGGCAGTGCCGGGTCCATATCCGGCCGACCCGAGGGAGCGCTCGGCAGGGAGCTGCGAGTAGCGTGGGACCCATGGCTCCGACCTCCACACCGCAGACGCCCTTCGGGCGGGTCCTGACCGCGATGGTCACGCCGTTCACTGCGGACGGCGTTCTCGACCTCGACGGCGCGCAGCGTCTTGCTGCCCACCTGGTGGACTCCGGCAATGACGGCCTGATCGTCAACGGCACCACCGGCGAGTCCCCGACCACCAGCGATGCGGAGAAAGCCGAGCTCGTCAGGGTCGTGGCGGAAGCGGTCGGCGACCGCGCCCACGTGGTCGCCGGAGCCGGCACCAACGACACCCGGCACAGCGTGGCGCTCGCCCGCGCCGCCGAGCAGGCCGGCGCGCACGGCCTGCTCGCGGTGACGCCGTACTACAACAAGCCCCCTCAGGAGGGCCTGTACCGGCACTTCACCGCGATCGCCGACGCCACCGAGCTGCCGGTGATGCTGTACGACATCCCCGGCCGGTCCGGAGTGCCGATCAACACCGAGACCATGGTCCGGTTGGCCGAGCACCCGCGTGTCGTCGCCAACAAGGACGCCAAGGGCGACCTCGGCCGGGCCAGCTGGGCCATCGCGGCCACCGGCCTGGCCTGGTACTCCGGTGACGACATGCTGAACCTGCCGCTGCTGTCCGTCGGCGCGGTCGGCTTCGTGTCGGTCGTCGGGCACGTCGTCTCGCCGGAGCTGCGGGCGATGCTCGACGCCTACCTCCAGGGCGACGTCACCAAGGCGACGGAGATCCACCAGAAGCTGCTGCCCGTCTTCACCGGCATGTTCCGCACCCAGGGTGTGATCACCACCAAGGCGGCGCTCAACCTGCAGGGCCTGCCCGCCGGGCCGCTGCGGCTGCCCCTGGTGGAACTCACCGACGAGGAGACCGTGCAGCTCAGGCGCGACCTGGCAGCCGGCGGTGTCCACCTGTGAACCGCTGCCGTCCTCTGAGCCACAGACTTCACAACTGAACACGGACCAACAACTGCAAGTGCACAAGATCGCATGCGCCACGCGGCCTCCCCAGGGCGCGTGGCGCCTGTGGTGAGGAGAGTCTTTTGAGTCATCCACACCCCGAGCTCGGCGCTCCGCCGCAGCTTCCCGAAGGCGGCCTGCGGGTCACTCCGCTGGGCGGCCTCGGTGAGATCGGCCGCAACATGACCGTCTTCGAGTACGGCGGTCGCCTGCTGATCGTCGACTGCGGTGTGCTCTTCCCCGAGGAGGAGCAGCCGGGCATCGACCTGATCCTGCCGGACTTCACGTCCATCCGGGACCGCCTCGACGACATCGACGGCATCGTGCTCACCCACGGCCACGAGGACCACATCGGCGGTGTCCCCTTCCTGCTGCGTGAGAAGGCGGACATCCCGCTGATCGGCTCCAAGCTGACCCTGGCGCTCATCGAGGCCAAGCTCCAGGAGCACCGGATCCGGCCGTACACGCTGGAGGTGAAGGAGGGCCACCGCGAACGCATCGGCCCCTTCGAGTGCGAGTTCGTCTCCGTCAACCACTCGATCCCGGACGCGCTGGCGGTCGCCATCCGCACCCCGGCCGGGCTCGTGGTGCACACCGGCGACTTCAAGATGGACCAGCTGCCGCTCGACGGCCGCCTCACCGACCTGCGGGCCTTCTCGCGCCTGGGGGAGGAGGGCATCGACCTGCTGCTGTCCGACTCCACCAACGCCGAGGTGCCCGGCTTCGTCCCGCCCGAGCGGGACATCTCGCAGGTGCTGCGGCAGGTCTTCGCCGGTGCCCAGAAGCGGATCATCGTCGCCAGCTTCGCCAGCCACGTGCACCGCATCCAGCAGATCCTCGACGCGGCGCACGAGAACGGCCGTCGCGTCGCCTTCGTCGGCCGCTCGATGGTCCGCAACATGGGCATCGCCCGCGAACTGGGCTACCTCAAGGTCCCCGGCGGACTCGTCGTCGACGTGAAGACGCTCGACGACCTGCCCGACAGCCAGGTGGTGCTGGTGTGCACCGGCTCCCAGGGCGAGCCGATGGCGGCCCTGTCCCGGATGGCCAACCGCGACCACCAGATCCGCATCGTGCCGGGTGACACGGTGATCCTGGCGTCGTCGCTGATCCCCGGCAACGAGAACGCCGTCTACCGGGTGATCAACGGGCTCACCCGGTGGGGCGCCAACGTGGTGCACAAGGGCAACGCCAAGGTGCACGTCTCCGGGCACGCCTCGGCCGGCGAGCTGCTGTACTTCTACAACATCTGCCAGCCGCGCAACCTCATGCCGGTGCACGGTGAGTGGCGGCACCTGCGGGCCAACGCGGAGCTGGGCGCACTCACCGGAGTGCCGCACGACCGGGTGGTCATCGCCGAGGACGGCGTGGTGGTCGACCTCGTCAAGGGCAAGGCCAACATCGTCGGCAAGGTCCAGGCCGGCTACGTCTACGTGGACGGCCTCTCGGTCGGCGACGTGACCGACGCGGCACTGAAGGACCGCCGCATCCTCGGGGACGAGGGCATCATCTCGGTGTTCGTGGTGGTCGACAGCAGCAGCGGCAAGATCACCGGCGGACCGCACATCCAGGCGCGCGGCTCCGGCATCGACGACGCCGACTTCAGTTCCGTGCTGCCGAAGATCGACGAGGCACTGGCCCGCGCCGCGCAGGACGGGGTCGCCGAGGTACGGCAGCTCCAGCAGCTGATCCGCCGGACGATGGGCAAGTGGGTCTCCGACAACTACCGTCGCCGGCCGATGATCCTCCCGGTCGTGGTGGAGGTCTGACCTCCCGTCACCTCCCGTTCAGGAGGGGGGCACCTCGATTTGCATCGGGGTGCCCCCCTCCAGTACGTTTACGTCTCCACCGCAGGGACCACCGGCGCACGGTTGTGCGTCAGCACGGACCAGCGGAACGGGAAATCCGACCGAATCAGTCTGATAAAGTCGGAGAGCGCCGAAAGGCAAAGGGAATCCAACGCCCTCAGAGCAGAAACCGGAAAGAAAATCAGCCGGTGAAAGTCTGGTAAGGTTGGAGACACCGAAGGGAAGCGCCCGGAGGAGACCCGGAAGGGAATCCGAAGGAAGCGTCC